>NZ_JAWRWI010000007.1:0-303541 GCF_046535585.1 Bacillus sp. SIMBA_005
TGATGTTTTTATCAAAAAAATGTGAAAACCCCACTTTTACTTGAAGTAAAGGTGGGGTTTGTCTACGGTCTGAAAGCACACTGAGGTGTGCTTTTTCTATTTCATTCAGCCTGGCTTTTTGTGATCGCCTGTTCAAGATCTGCAATAATGTCTTCAATCGCTTCTGTTCCGACAGATAAACGAATAAGCTCTGGTGTGACACCTGTCGCTTTTTGCTCTGCTTCACTTAATTGCTGATGCGTTGTACTGGCAGGATGAATAATCAGTGATTTAGAATCGCCCACATTTGCAAGGTGTGAGAACAGCTTAACAGAATCAATGAGCTTTTTACCAGCTTCTCGTCCACCTTTAATACCAAATGTGAGAATGGCGCCTTGTCCTTTTGGTAAATAGGTTTTAGCAAGCTCATAAGATTCATGGCTTTCAAGTCCTGGGTAGCTTACCCAATCTACTAGAGGATGATCTTGTAAGAATTGCGCTGTTTTTAACGCATTTTCACTATGTCGCTCGAGACGCAGATGCAAAGTTTCTAAGCCTTGGAGAAGTAAAAATGAGTTGAAAGGTGACAAGGCTGCTCCTAAATCACGTAAGAGCTGTACACGTGCTTTTGTAATATAAGCCGCTTCTCCAATTGCTTCGGTATATGTCAGGCCGTGATAACTTGGATCTGGTTCAGTCAGCCCTTTGAACTTATCACTGTCGTCCCAAGGAAACTTGCCGCTATCCACAATGACACCGCCAATTGATGTACCATGACCGCCAATGAATTTCGTAGCGGAATGGACAACAATGTCTGCACCAAACTCAATCGGTCTTAATAAATAAGGACTTGCGAGTGTATTATCCACAATAAGCGGAATATGGTGCTTGTGTGCAATGGCTGAGATGGCTTCAATATGTAGAATGTCGCCTTTAGGATTCCCAATGCTTTCTGCATACACTGCCTTCGTTTTGTCTGTAATCGCTGCTTCGAGTTCTTCTAAATTGGATGAATCAACAAATTTCACTGTAATACCGAGTTTTTTGAGTGTATGAGCAAATAAATTGTACGTGCCTCCATATAGGCTGCTGGAGGAGACAATTTCGTCACCAGCTCCTGCAATGTTTAAAATAGAATAAGTGGTCGCTGCTTGTCCAGAAGAGACAGCGAGTGCACCAATGCCGCCCTCAAGCTCGGCGATCCGTTTTTCAAAGACGTCATTTGTAGGGTTCATAATGCGAGAATAAATATTTCCGGGTTCCTGCAGTCCGAATAAATTCGCAGCATGCTCACTATCTCTAAAACCGAAAGAGCTTGTTTGGTAAATAGGAACGGCTCTTGAATAGGTTGCTGAATCAAGCTCCTGACCTGCGTGAATGGCTTTTGTTTCTAAACGGAATGGACGTTCTTCTGACATGTGTGTATCCTCCTTTTGTTAGATAAAACCAACTACTTTGATAAGAAATATTTAATATGACTATAAAACTTGTTTCATGCTTGGTCAATCATTTTTTAGATAAATCTGAAAAAATAATCAATAAAGTTGATGGGCCTTTTTTATTTCAATGAGAAAGGGTGTAGATATGCTGAGGAAAAGAGAGATTGTGTTATTAGAGAGTACGGATCAGTTTTTTTTTTTGAAAGCAGTACAGCTAGTGAAGTCATTGGAATGCCAATGCTGTAAGTTGCTTTTTCATAGAAAGAAGCGAATCATATGTTGGATGTTACTCAAGAAAAGAAAGGGCTTTTTTCCCAATGGACTTTCTTGTATATACATATTTTAAGTGACAAGAGAAGAAGGAAAATAGACTCACTCTTTTGTCGGAATTATCAGTAAATATTTCACAAATGGTGTTTTAACGACATATAATCAGGACTTTTTTATCTGATATATCGGGGGAATTCTTTCTATTTCACAAAAAAGAAAGCATATATAAAGGGATTGATAAATAAGGACTATTTCAAAAAAGGGAGAAAAAAGATGGTTTCATTGCCATTATATGGGTTTTGTGGTTCTTAAGGGGTGGGAAAATCTAGATAATAAGATAGGGTTTCTACACTTAAAAGTGAAGAATTGAATAAAAAGTCACATTTTACTCGAAAGTACGTTTGGTCAAAAATGGGATCTTCTGTTGATGTTTGGAGAGTGAAGCCTATGATACGATCATCATAAGCTGGGAGGTGAAAAGTATGACTTATGCAGCGCCGCAAGTTGACTATTCCACTATGGAACCTGCTATTATGGACCAAGCTTGGTTCTTAGTATTTGTTGCTGTCCTTCTTGGATTGGGAGCAACAGTTGTTCTAGGAGCAGCAGTTTGGTGTTTAGCAAACGGCAAGGGTAGCTTTACAGGAGCCGTTCAGTGGGAAAGTGGCTTAAAAGTCCAAATTGAATGTAAGTAGCTATACTTAGGATTCATCTTTTTACTTCTATGAAATGACACCAGGGCTAAACCGTCTGTGGCGGGCGGTTTAGCCTGATCTGTTTTTAAAGAATATGCAGACACTTGGAGGTTATATGTTTACGATCGAGAAATTAACCAAGACGTATAAAAATAACGTGACTGCTGTCAATGATTTTCATTTAAAGATCGCCCCTCATCAAATCGTTGCTGTTGCTGGACCGAATGGTTCCGGTAAAACAACGATGATTAACTGTATACTCGGCATCATTAAGCATACAGAAGGAACGATTCTGTTGCAGGACGAGACAAATGACGAACCATCCTTTAAAAAACAAGTAGCCTATGTTCCAGATGACCTGCTGCTTCCTGAAGCATTGACTGGTGCTGAATATTTAGATTTTGTTTCTTCTATGTATGAATGTAAAACAATTCATAGAAGAAATCAACTAATTGAACTGTTTGATATGGACTCGGCTTTATCAAGACCGATTGAAACCTATTCACATGGTATGAAAAAAAAGACACAGCTGATTGCCGCCTTTATGCTTGATAGTCAATTGGTGATCATGGATGAGCCCTTTAGAGGACTTGATATTGAAGCGGTTATAAACACAAAGAAACTGATGAAGCGTTATGCCGAGCACCATGGTGCGATCTTGCTTTCAACGCATGATATGCTTTCAGCGGAAGAGCTGTGCCACAAAATCGCCATTATTTCTAAAGGAAATAAAATGGATGAAGGAACGGTCTCAGCCTTAAAGGAGAAATATCAATCAAGTACATTGGAACAGGTGTTTCTGAAAGCTTCAATGTTAAGTGATAGGGGTGCACATTTTGATGAAATCATTAATCATTTCTAGAATGATGCTTAAAATGTGGCAGCAGGAGATGTATAAGCTCTTTGATACTCAGACGAAGCGAATCATTGTGATCTTATTCTTTTTATTTGCCATCACAATGGGCGCCATCATCGGATATAGTTTTACGGGCGTCTTTATGAAGGCTTTCTTAAATGGAGATGAACGTTCACTTGGATTACTTGTTGTATCAATGGCGATCAATGCATCCATCTTTACAAGCCTGTTATTCATTTTGATCAAGGTCAGAACGCCTGAGCAAGACCGTTTTTCTATGCAGCTAAGCTGGTTCCCGCTTTCTACCTTTCAGAAAAGCCTTGGGTACTTTATCCCGATGGTGACAGTGGTGGCAGGGCTTGTTTTATTTTTTATCGGTATTCTGCTTTTACCTAATTTTATTGCCCAGGGAATAGGTATTTTCTTTATCTTCACGTTCTTTTTGATGGTGATTTTGCAATCGCTTTTTGTCTTAATGCTTTTACAGCTCATTTATAATATGACCTATTTGGTCGTACTGAAATTAAAATTACCGTTGCAAAAATTTGCAGCGATCTTTGTTTTATTAGCACTAGTTGTGGCGTATGGAATGACGCACTTTAATATCAGTCAAATTCAGCAATCATATATACAGTTTGATTATCATTTGATGTATTTTACAGCACCGTTTTTCTTAGCGGCTCAAGGAATGTCTCCTGAAGGGGTAAACTATGTAATTTTGATTCTGTTTATCCTTTTATCGGCGGGCGGCGCCTTTCTTTCTCTTGCGATGATGCCGATTATGGCAGAAAAAAAAGCGTTAACCTTTTTAAACAAGCTGCCATTTTCTTCTTCAAAAAAATGGTCACTTATTGTAAAGGAAATGAAATCACAGGTGCGAAATGAAGAAAACATTTTAAACTTTCTCATTCTCCTCATTGTGATCTTATTCGTCCGTTATCAATTTGGATTCCGCTTTGAAGAAGAAGCATTTTTTATTCTCTGCGCTCTCGCTGGATTAACCGCCTTCAATTCATTTGGCAATGATAAACGAATGCTGGGGATGTACAAAACGTTTGGCCTAAGGTCTTGGGAAGTGGCTCTGTATAAGTTTATCGGGCTTTTGCTTGTTGGTGTACTGCAAATTGCAATATTTATGCTGACAACGCTGACGCTTCCTGATCAGGTTTGGAACGTATTGATTGGGGCCGCTGTCTTATGCAATGCCACTGCGCTCTTTTATGTGGTAGGTATTTTACTTCCGCTTGATCGGAACAATCCTTACACAGGCATTTTTTCATTTGGAGCACTTATTTTACTCATGATTCCGATTGTTTTTATTGGAAACTATGTCATAGGGGAGTCGAGTCAAACACTTCAGTGGCTGCTTGTAGCTGCATTTGAAGGTCTGCTCATCTTTGCCATATATAAAGGTTTTTCATGGAGGTATTCACATGATTCAACTTCTTAACAATAAGCTAAAGATAGAGCGGGTTCCGGCACTCGCGCCGTATGTGACCTTACAAAAGAGGCATCTCACGGATACGCAGTATGGAAGCACACTCCCGATTAATGAAAGTGCCTATCATATGTTAAAGAAAGTAGATGGCAAAAGAACAGAAGCGAGTATTACCGCAGAGCTCGCTGATTTGTTTCAGGTCGATGAGTCTGTGATTTCTCGTGACTTTTATCAACTGATGATGGGGTTGAATCAGCACCACTTAATGTCTATTCATTATCAATCACCATATCGGGTTGTAACAGCCTGCTGTCAATTTTTTAAACAGTATCAAGTGAAAATGAAGGAACGATTTGATTGCACTGGTCACTCGTTCCTTCACATTTTTGGGACAGCATTGCTCATGGTGACACGTAAAATCATTTTTTTCTGGATGCTTTTTATGGTCATGGCAGGGCTCGCTTTTTTATTCATTCCTGACCGGTCGATTGCAGCCATTGCGATTTATTTTACAATTATTTATTTTGGATTAATTACCGGGACCGCCTTACATGAGGCAGCACACGGCTATGCGCATCGGAAATTTGCGGGACGGGATGGTCCACAAGGGTTTTTTGCGAGTGATATGATGTCTGTGAAATTTGTGAGACCCGTATTAGATCCGTTTCAGAAAAAGCAGGTATGGATTACCTTGCTTGGGCCGCTTGTCCCAGGTGTGATCGGGGCAGCAGGGGTCATTGTGACCGTATTATGTCTAAAAGAAAATCCAATTTCAACAGGCTTCTTTATTTTTTCAATCACGTATTTTATTCAATTACTCTATCTTCTTCCGTTTATGGGGGATGGTAAATCCATTATGAAGCAACTATTGCTTGGGGGAATGGGAGGACAACGATCATGAACGTACAGGCGATGAAACAAGGTGCTATTGTTGGTGGTTTCTTGGGGTTTTTAGGCTTTCCGATGCTGACAATCGGTGTATTGTTTTATCATTTATTTCAATCAAAAACGAATGATGCTTTATTATTTAACAGTCTCGCTTTTGAGATGGAAGGTTCATCCGCATTTACTTTTCAAATCAAGCCAAACTTTTTTATTTATATGATTGTGATTTTTGCCGCGAGTTTTCTCATTGTGGCTTTCTTATCAGCCATGAAGCAGAAAAAAGCGAAAGGTTAGGAGAATTCTCCTAATCTTTTTTTGTATGTAAAACCAAATTTTAGTATAATAGAAAATAAAAAACATCAAAGGGGATCTCAATGTTAAAAAAATGGAGTGTTCTTATATTCACTGTTTTTCTATTAGCAGGATGCGGCGAGAAGGCCGAAGAAACCACGCAAACCGAGAAGACGGTATCTACAATAAACACGGAGTCTACTAACAAGAAAGTAACCATTGAACAAATGAAACTGACAAAAAAAGAAAAGAGCTTACTAGAAGCATCAACCACTAATGAAATGGTGGCTTTAACAATAAAAGGATTAACGAAGAAGGATAAGAGTATTACGTTTATCGGGAGTCATTATAAAAATGGCCGATTAGCTAATAAGGAAGCATCATCTGCCACCTTTACTTTACATCAGGATGGAACCGACCAAACGATGAATGTGCTCTTACAATTAAGACATGAGAAAGATACATATGAATCACAATTTAGTATGTGGTCAGACAACAAGAACGAGGGAATGACGAAAGCGACGGCAAGCTTTCCGTTCAAAGTAAGTGACTATGTTTTCTCTGCTCAATCTGAAACTGTCAAAGTCTCTTCTGGAGGAAAGGCACTGATTGCGTACACAGCGGCAATGGGGAAAGACGGAAATTCACCGATGCTTGAAAAGATTGAGAAAAATCCTAAGCAAGCGCTGAAGAATAAGTCACATGCCTACTTATTTTATATCCAACTCGATAAATAACTATCGTAATATATACGGAGAATATGAAGTTTTTTGACGGAAATTCTTCATATTCTCTTGACGAATTGTTAAGAAAGTTGTAACATAATAAAAGTCAACGCGATGACGTTGCTTTTTAAAAATTGATGCGGGTGTAGTTTAGTGGTAAAACCTCAGCCTTCCAAGCTGATGTCGTGAGTTCGATTCTCATCACCCGCTCCAATACATAGTTTTGTTTATAACGCAGTATTTCGTTTCTTAGATAAACGAAGTGTTGCGTTTTTTATTATGTCAGTATAATGTGAAAAAGCACTGTCAAGCTACAGTGCTTTTTCAATAAGTTCATATTTACTTTCTCCACCATGTATTTGTACAAACATCTTCGTCAAGGATTGAATGAGAGCTTCACTCTTTTCCCGGGAAATAGATGGCGGAAACAGGATGATTTGCAAAATGTTTTTTGTTTCTTGAGAAATGTGAGCTTTACTTGGTTGAGAAAATAATTCCTTAAGTCCTGCGTTGTCCTGCCATTCAATGTGACCTCTTTCATATTTTGCTAGTGAAAGCGGCTCTTCTATTCGATCAGCATCGAATGTCAGGATAGGCAAGAAATATTTTAAAGAGAAAAAGATCGACAAATCCTGTACGGAATTGGTCGAGTCAATAAATTGTTCTTTTTGGATATCAGCAAGAATTGGCAAGAAAGGGATGTCTTTTAAAAGATCCATCCATTCTTTGATTGCTGGTACTTCTTCTAAGACTTTATCTTCGTATTCAAAAAATAAAGATTCTTGAAACAGGCGGAGCCTGCCTTTTAACATTTGCGGGGAAGTGCCAACTTCAATATGCGAATATTCAATCTGTCCAACATGGATAGACGGGTTTTCAGGATGAGAAATTTCCATATGTATCTTCACAGTGACTCACTCCAATCGGTCATGATACACTCGTATTATACTGAAAACAATAGAATAAACAAAGAAAGGAGGTTTGCAAGGTGATTCATGTTGGAGAATTAAAAGAAGAATTGATTCAATATGCGAAAGAAATTGGTGTTGATAAAATCCGATTTGCAAGTGCTGATACATTTGATTCATTAAAAGACCGCCTCATCTTACATGAATCGTTAGGGTATTTGTCAGGCTTTGAAGAGCCTGATATCGAAAAACGAACAAACCCTTCTTTGCTGCTTCCGAAGGCCAAATCAATTGTTGCGATAGCGCTCGCGTATCCTTCCAAAATGAAAGATGCTCCTCGAAGTACAAAGGATGCAAGAAGAGGGATCTTTTGCCGTGCTTCTTGGGGAACAGACTATCATGTTGTGCTGAAAAAAAAGCTCGATATGCTCGAAGAATTCTTGCGAAGCAAACATGCCGATATACGAACAAAGTCAATGGTGGACACAGGGGAACTGTCCGATCGTGCAGTAGCGGAACGTGCTGGCATAGGTTTTAGTGCGAAGAACTGTATGATTATCACGCCAGAGTTTGGGTCTTACGTGTATTTGGCTGAAATGATCACAAATGTCCCATTTGAACCGGATGAAAAAATTGAAGACCAGTGCGGAACGTGTAATAAATGTGTAGATTCATGTCCAACTGGTGCACTTGTAAATCCAGGACAGCTGAATTCTCAACGGTGTATTTCCTTTTTAACGCAAACAAAAGGATTTTTGCCTGACGAATTTCGTTCGAAAATAGGAAATCGTTTATATGGGTGTGATACGTGCCAAATTGTCTGCCCGATCAATAAAGGAAAGGACTTTCACCTGCATCCTGAAATGGAGCCGGATCCTGAAATTGCGAAGCCGCTCTTAAAACCGCTTCTTACGATCAGTAATCGAGAGTTTAAGGAAAAATACGGTCATGTTTCAGGTTCATGGCGGGGGAAAAAGCCGATTCAGCGAAATGCGATTTTGGCACTTGCACACTTTAAAGATACATCTGCCTTACCCGTGTTGATTGATTTGATGCACAAGGATCCGCGGCCTGTTATTCGGGGCACGGCTGCTTGGGCAATAGGGAAAATTGGTGATGTGGAGCTGCTCCCAGAGCTGGAAAAAGCCCTTGAGCGGGAAAGTGATGAAGAAGCGAAACAAGAAATTGTTAAAGGGATGGATCTTTTACAGACACCTTTAAATACTAAATAACATCCCTATGAACATAGAATGAACCAAACAGAGATTTTAAAAAAAGTTTGGTGGTGTCTGTGTGAAACAATTATTAGAGCAAACATTAGAAGACAGGCTTGGTTATTTATTAAATGGGAGTGCAATCAAACAGCCGCAGCTGATGTCTGATGTGGAAGCAGTCGAACGGAAAAAAGAGCTTTTTGCTAGAAGACAGGTGGAAATTGTCAAAGCGAAAGCCAAAGCAACACTCCTAGATTCATCGATTCAGGATGACGGTGCTCAGCATGTGCAGTATCTCGCTCATCTCACTTATGTATGCAAGGATGTAGACGATTCTTTTTATTTAGAGGAACAGGTAGAAAAAAGAGAAGCGTTCCTTTACAACGACATGCTTGTAAAAGATCGATTGATGATAGAAGAACGTCAAATGGAAGAGCAAGTGGATGAGCGCTTTCAGACCGAAGAACAGTTTGGGAGAGCCTTTCACTATGACCGGCGGGCAGCCGTGCAATATGCGGAGACCTACTGGAATAAACGAAATCCTGCCTATAAAAATTTTGAAGATAACTGCACAAATTTTATTTCACAATGCTTGAAGGCAGGGAATGCGCCAACGAGAGGATATCCGAACCGCGGATCTGGCTGGTGGGTGAGGCCGCATACGTGGAGCTATAGCTGGACAGTAGCTCATTCGATGAAAAATTATTTAGCGAATTCGAAAGCGGGTTTAAGAGCAAAGAAACTAAAAGAAGCGCAGGAGCTTCAAATTGGTGATGTCATTTGCTACGATTTTGAGGGAGATGGCAGGTATAATCATACAACCATTGTCGTCGATCACGATAAAGGCGGGATGCCTCTTGTGAATGCTCAGACATATGACAGCCGTATGCGTTATTGGTCGTATGAGGATTCGACCGCCTATACACCAGCTATTCGTTATATGTTTTTTCACATTTTGGACGATGCCGCAAAGGATAGTTAATGGTATAATGTTGAGCGGAAAAGAAAATTAGAGGTGAACTTTTTTGGGACTTCATGTCGTTTTATATCAACCAGAGATTCCAGCTAATACTGGAAATATTGCGCGTACATGTGCAGCAACAAATACAACCCTTCATCTGATTCGTCCGCTTGGTTTTTCGACAGATGATAAAATGCTGAAGCGTGCAGGACTCGATTATTGGAAATATGCCAATGTGGTCTATCATGACTCGCTTGATGAATTGTTTGGGGCTCATCCGAAGGGACAATTCTTCTATATTACAAAATTTGGCCAAAAGCCGCATACGACATTTGATTACTCTCAGCTAGATGAAGACTATTTCTTCGTTTTTGGCAGAGAGACAAGTGGATTGCCGAAGGATTTGATCGAGCGGAATATGGACCGCTGCCTTCGTTTACCGATGACAGAACATGTTCGTTCTCTGAATCTATCGAATACGGCAGCAATTCTTGTGTATGAGGCACTTCGCCAGCAGCAATACCGTGATCTGATTTAAGGTCATCATGAAAGCCGGGATACTGATCTCGGCTTTTTTATATGAAATAAGAAACAAAAAGGAGGAAAATACGACACTTTTATACTTTTTTTGACATGTAAAAAAATAGGTAGTATGATAGATTGTGATAACGCTTTCAAAAATTGAATCCATTAGGAGGAAAAATGAGATGAAAAAGCTACTGATCACTAGTGCCATTAGTTCAGCTATTTTAATGGGGACGATTCCAGTCAGTATCCCAGGTCTCTCTCTAACGCAGGAAATAGAAGCAGCGCAACTATCGAAAGGTATCGGCGGGCGTACTTATATCAATAGCAATGGATCTATATTGGTCACAAAGATTCAACTCCCTTCCGCAATAAGTGTGTCAAATGGGACAGCTTATATTTATTCTGGGTTCACAGGATCAAAGGAAGCGGATATTGGTCTTCAATACAGTTCAACTTATAATGTGTGGAAACCTACGATGAAAGTAGGAGCAAATAATCAAGAGACATATATCGAAGGGAAAAATGACTTTACGTATACAAAAGGATTTAAGCCTGGAAGTACTGTGCAAATGACCATTTACAAAAACTTGAATGGACATACAAGAGCAACGTTCTGGGGGACAAATAATGTTGGTTATACCGGGCGTATCATCACGGAAATCCAAAACTCAAACATTGGCTCTGTGACGAAGTGGAAATTACTGTCCACAGTAGCAGTGACTGACGATATCTACCGGAAAGATATTCGTGCGAACTTCTCTACTCGTTTTACTGACATTACATTAGACAGTCGTGCCGTCACACCTGTGATTGATACGCAAGACTTTACGTCCATTCAGGTATCAGGAAATACAGTGAATATGCAGGTGCTAAAAACAACGAACTAAATGAAAAAAGGATGTTCCGCTAATGGAACATCCTTTTTTTCATTTACCAGGCTTGCCTTCGTAGCCAGCTGTGAAAATGGATACTAAAAACGTAATGATGACGCCCATCATAATGACCGTTCTCATATAAGCTCCCCCTTATCCCTTTGTTTCGATCGCTGCCTGTTTCATATGATGTGAAGTTCGCCTCTGAAAAGCAGGAGAAGAAGATCATTTTTCTCCTGTTTTTCCTTTATTATGAAGGGTCTTGCGGATGGTTGTCAATTCAGTTTGCCAATTCGTCATTTTGAAGAACGAAAGCATGTAATAGGACGCCTCCGCATAGATTGTAAAACAGTATCTGATTACTTGCTTCAATCTTGAAAGAGGAGGTTCATATGGATATTTTAAAGAAAATCGAACAGCACAGAGAAGAAGAGCAGCGTCTTAAATGGGAAGGCACATTTGGCGAGTATTTAGACATAATAAAGGAAAATCCACTTGTCGCTCAATCTGCTCATTCTCGCGTTTATCATATGATTAAAGACAGCGGGATTGAAGAGGAGAATGGGGTCAGAACGTACAAATTTTTTGATCAGGAGCTTTTTGGATTAGAGGAATCACTCGAAAGATTAGTGGAGGAATATTTTCACCCTGCTGCCAAGAGGCTCGATGTGAGGAAGCGTATTTTGTTATTGATGGGACCAGTGAGCGGGGGGAAATCTACGCTTGTTACTAGGCTGAAAAGAGGACTAGAAGAATATTCACTGACAGATAATGGCGCAGTCTATGCGATCAAAGGCTGCCCAATGCATGAAGATCCGCTTCATCTTATTCCGCAAAATCTGCGGGAGGATTTCTATAGAGAGTATGGCATTCGTGTGCAGGGGAATTTGTCTCCTCTCAATACGATGAGGCTGGAAGAGGAATATGGCGGACGAATTGAGGATGTAAGGGTTGAACGGATCTTTTTCTCAGAGGATAAACGGACCGGTATTGGTACCTTTAGTCCGTCTGATCCGAAATCTCAGGACATTGCTGATTTAACAGGGAGCATCGATTTTTCAACCATTGCTGAATTTGGATCAGAGTCAGATCCAAGGGCCTACCGCTTTGATGGAGAACTCAATAAAGCAAACCGCGGGATGATGGAGTTTCAGGAGATGTTAAAGTGTGATGAGAAATTTTTATGGCATCTTCTGTCATTAACACAGGAAGGAAATTTTAAAGCAGGCCGTTTTGCCTTGATTAGTGCAGATGAATTGATCGTTGCTCATACGAATGAAACCGAGTACAGGTCATTTATTTCAAATAAAAAGAACGAGGCCTTGCATTCAAGAATTATTGTGATGCCAATTCCTTATAACTTGAAGGTAACAGAGGAGGAACGCATTTATCATAAAATGATTTCAGAAAGTGATGTCGCAGGTGTGCATATTGCCCCGCATACACTGAAGGTGGCAGCGATGTTCTCCATTTTGACAAGACTCAAAGAGCCGAAGCGTTCTGATATTGATTTGGTGAAAAAAATGCGTCTGTATGACGGAGAAAGTGTCGAGGGCTTCCAATCTGCTGATATTGATGAGATGAAAAAGGAATTTCATGATGAAGGGATGAGCGGAATTGATCCGCGGTATGTCATTAACCGCATTTCCTCCACCATTATAAGGAAGAATATGGAATCTATCAATGCGCTGGATGTCCTTCGTTCGTTAAAAGAAGGGCTCGATCAGCATCCATCTATCTCAAGCGAGGACCGGGAGCGCTATTTGAATTTTATTTCTGTTGCGCGAAAAGAGTACGACGATATTGCGAAGAAGGAAGTACAAAAGGCATTTGTGTATTCCTATGAGGAGTCAGCGAAAACGCTCATGGATAATTACTTAGATAATGTCGAGGCCTATTGCAACAAAAACAAGCTGCGTGATCCATTAACCGGTGAAGAAATGAATCCTGATGAGAAGCTTATGCGTTCAATTGAAGAGCAGATCGGGATTTCTGAAAACGCCAAAAAGGCTTTCAGAGAAGAAATTCTGATTCGTATTTCGGCTTATGCGAGAAAGGGCAAACGCTTTGATTATAATTCTCATGAGAGATTGCGTGAGGCGATTCAGAAGAAGCTGTTTGCTGATTTAAAAGATGTGGTAAAAATCACGACGTCAACGAAGACACCGGATGAACAGCAGCTGAAGAAAGTGAATGAAGTAGTGGCTAGATTAATTGATGAACATGGCTATAATTCAACAAGTGCAAATGAACTTTTAAAATATGTAGGCAGTCTTCTCAATCGTTAATAAATGAAGGAGGCATTATTGGCGCACCTGCACCGGTAATGTCTTTTTTAGAAATGACCGTCAACTTGGGTGACGAGCAGCATAAGATAAAGGAATCGGTGGTTAGAAGAATAGTGCAAACAGGTGAGGAGGGGGATGGATGTCCCGGCAAGAAAAAAGTCAGTTTATTGTATCTCAGGAAGACTGGTCCCTCCATCGAAAAGGCTATGACGACCAGCAGCGTCATCAGAAAAAGGTCAAAGAAGCGATTAAAAACAATTTGCCGGATCTTGTCACAGAAGAGAGCATTATCATGTCTAATGGAAAAGATGTTGTTAAAATTCCAATTCGTTCGTTAGATGAATATAAAATTCGGTACAACTACGATAAAAATAAGCATGTGGGTCAAGGCGATGGAGACAGCGAGGTAGGCGATATTGTCGCACGTGATGGATCAGACAGTAAGCAAGGGCAAGGAAAGGGGCAGAGCGCAGGAGATCAGGCTGGAGAGGATTATTACGAAGCTGAGGTCTCATTAATGGATCTTGAGGAAGCGCTGTTTCGGGAATTAGAGCTGCCAAACCTTAAACAAAAGGAGCTTGACGACATCATTGTCGAGCAAATTGAGTTTAACGATATTCGCAAAACCGGGTTAACAGGGAATATTCATAAAAAACGAACGATGCTGTCAGCATTTAAACGAAATGCAATGACAGGCAGTCCTTCCTTTTATCCAATCTACCCAGAGGATATCAAATATAAGACGTGGAATGAAGTGACCAAACCAGAGTCGAAAGCCGTCGTTTTGGCAATGATGGATACGAGCGGAAGTATGGGACTTTGGGAAAAATATATGGCGAGAAGTTTTTTCTTTTGGATGACACGTTTCTTACGGACAAAGTATGAGACGGTCGATATTGAATTTATTGCCCATCATACAGAGGCGAAGGTTGTAGATGAAGAGCATTTCTTCTCGCGCGGTGAGAGCGGGGGGACGATTTGCTCCTCTGTCTATCGAAAGGCGCTAGAGCTCATAGACGAACGTTACCCGCCGTCACAATATAATATTTATCCTTTTCATTTTTCTGATGGAGACAATTTGACCTCAGACAATGCACGGTGCGTGAAACTTGTTTCTGAAATTATGAAAAAAGCCAACTTATTCTGTTATGGAGAAGTGAATCAATACAACCGTCATTCCACATTAATGTCAGCATATAAGCATATACAGGATGAGAAATTTAAGCATTATATTTTGAAGCAAAAATCAGATGTTTTTCTCGCCCTAAAAAAATTTTTTCAGCAGGAAGAAGTTCTTTCGTAAATAGCACATTAAAAAAAACCTTTCAGTATAAGGGCTGAAGGGTTTTTTGTATGGAGAAGGAAGGGATCACCAGAAAAAAAGTAAAACTTTCTCTTTGACATTTCAATTTTCATTTATTAATATTTAATCTTGTTAAATATAAGTTTTTCAAAAAAGATGCCGATCTTCTTTTCTTCTTTTTCTACTCTTTGCTCATGAGTGAACAATAAGTATAAATGGGCTGCACACCATTATTCATGCGGGGAAGATGAAGGGGAAATAACAGTTTTATGAGCTTACTTCATATTCTGTCAGATGATGGGCATTCTAAGTTTGCTAAAGCAGATGACACTATATTTTTATACATGAAAGGAGAAACAAAACATGAACAGAGGGCGTTTATTGCTAACGAACATTATTGGCCTTATTGTGATTCTTGCCATTATTGCCGGAGGTGCTTATTACTACTACGAAAGCACAAATTTTGTCAAAACTGACGAGGCGAAAGTAACAGGTGACATGTATCAAATCACAGCACCAGCAGCTGGACAAATCAAAGGCTGGGATATCAATGAAGGTGACGAAGTGCAAAAAGACAGCACTGTTGCAAAAGTTGAAGGAGAAACAAAAACAAACGTTAAATCAGTGGCTGATGGCACATTAGTCAAAAAAGAAGTACAAAATAATCAACAAGTGCAGCCTGGTACAGTTCTTGGTGAAACGATTGATTTAAGCAAGCTTTACATCACAGCAAATATCAAAGAAACAGATATTAAAAACATTGAAAAAGGCGACAAAGTCGACATCGTGGTAGATGGTGATCCTGATACAACATTTGAAGGAACAGTTGAACAAATTGGTTATGCGACAAATTCAACATTCAACATGCTGCCAGCAACAAACTCAAGTGGTAACTATACAAAAGTGACACAAAAAGTAGCAGTGAAAATTTCAATTAAAAATCCATCAGACAAAGTACTTCCTGGTATGAATGCTTCTGTCAAAATTTCATCTTAATGATGATTGATATCAAAAAATGAAAGGAGGTTGTCTGAGATGGCAAATCAACCTGCAGCAACAAAACAGGGAGCAGGCTCCTTGTCTTTACTGATCATTTTAATGGCCGGCTTGTTCGTCGCGATTTTGAACCAAACACTTCTGAACGTAGCTATGCCCCATTTAATGACTGAATTTAATGTGAGTGCAACGACGATTCAGTGGCTTACAACAGGTTATATGCTTGTCAACGGTGTGCTGATTCCGTTATCTGCGTTTTTAATCACACGCTTTGGACAGCGCAGTTTATTCCTAGTTGCCATGATCTCGTTTACACTAGGGACCTTTATTTGCGGGATTGCACCGAACTTTTCGACCATGCTCATCGGCCGTTTGATTCAGGCAGTCGGCGGCGGTATTCTGCAGCCACTCGTAATGACAACAATCCTTTTTATTTTCCCTCCAGAAAACAGAGGGAAAGGAATGGGGATTTTCGGTCTTGCGATGATGTTTGCTCCTGCGGTAGGACCAACTTTATCTGGTTACATTATTGAACATTATTCTTGGCGTATTATGTTTTATGGACTTGTTCCAATCGGAGCAATTGTCATTATCGCGGCTTTCTTTATGTTTAGAAATATTGTAGAGCCTAAAAAGATCAAGCTGGACAGCCTTGGTGCGATTCTTTCCATCGTTGGTTTTGCTTCGCTCCTATACGGAGTGAGTGAAGCTGGAAGTGATGGCTGGACAGATCCGATCGTCTTATCGACGATTATTGTAGGTGCGATTGCGATCATTCTCTTTATTTTCCAACAGCTGAAAGCTGATAATCCGATGCTTGATTTCCGAGTGTTTAAATACAGCATTTTCTCATTATCAAGTGTCATTAATATTATTATTACAGTTGCCTTATACACTGGGATGTTCTTACTTCCGATTTATTTGCAGAACCTCGTTGGGTTTACCGCATTGCAATCCGGGCTATTAATGCTTCCAGGAGCACTTGCGATGCTGATAATGTCCCCGATTTCAGGTATTTTGTTTGATAAATTTGGACCTCGTCCGCTTGCGATTGTGGGGATGCTCATTACCGTTGTCACCACATTTGAGTTTACAAGGCTGACTATTGATACATCATATAGTCACATTGTGCTCATGTATGCAATTCGTGCATTCGGTATGTCACTCCTTATGATGCCGGTGATGACAGCTGGGATGAACCAACTACCACAGCACTTAAACAGCCATGGGACAGCGATGTCTAATACATTAAGACAAATAAGCGGTTCGATCGGTACGAGTTTGATCACAACGATTTATACGAATCGGACAACATTCCATTATTCCAATATGGCGGATCAAACAAATACAGCGGACCCGTTCTTTATGAATTCATTCCAGGCGGCTGTGTCGAATGTGATGCACCATATGGGCATGACAGCTGAAGCTGCTCAAAAATATGTATCTACCCAGCTCTTTACGAAAGCACAGGTTGATTCAAACGTAATGGGTATCAATGATGCTTACATGTGGGTAACGTTATTCTGTGCCGCTGGTGTCATTCTCAGCTTGTTCCTGCGTGATGTACGTAAGGATAAAAAGCGAAAAGATCAGCAGCATAAAAAACAAGAAATGACACTGCTTCCAGCACCTAAGGAAGCAAATCAAGATGCAAGATAAGTGTGGAGGGACCGTACATGAAAATTTATGTCGTATACGATAGTGAAGGTGACCATACGAAAGCACTGGCAGAAGCAATTGCAGCGGGTGCAGGTGAAACAGAGCAGGCAGAAGTATTCGTTGATCACGTAAAAGATGCGGATATTCGCAAGCTTGATCAAATGGATGCAATCATTTGGGGCTGCCCTGGTCACTTTGGGACCATTAGTGCTGGATTAAAGACATGGATTGACCGTCTTGGCTATCTATGGGCAGAGGGAAAACTAATCGATAAAGTCGGTGCCGTTTTCTGTACAACTGCTACAACGCACGGCGGTTTAGAAATGACAATGCATAATTTGATTACACCAATGTTCCACCAAGGGATGCTTGTCGTTGGTCTTCCTGGAAATGTGCCAGAAAATGCTTTATACGGCTCTTACTATGGAGCAGGTGTGACATGTCCGATTGATTCTGATGAAGTGATTTCGACAGAAGGCATTGAACTCGGGAAAGCATTAGGAAGACGTGTAGCATCAGTCACTGCGTCATTTAAGCGATAAGGAGAGGGTTCTTTTGGCGACGATTATTGTAGCGTTAGTAGCTGCTGTTCTAGTCATTATCGGATTAGTAGCATTCAATGTTAGACACGCTTCGGTCGAGAAGAAAGAGATCAATGAAGATGTGCCCAATCAGCCTGACGTGGCCCGCAGCGAGTCAGAAGTTGCGGTGAGACCTGTAGAGCCTGAAGTAGAAGAGGAAGCGTCAACGCCTCCTCAAACGGATGAACGAGTGCCTGGAGATGATTTCTATAGACAGGCGCTTCAAAAGTTTAAGCAGCCAGAACCACCTGTCAAAGAAGAAGAACCAGAGACAAAAATGAATGATGATATGTATCGTTCTGCTTTGCAGAAGCTAAAGCAGAAGGATAAATAAAAAAGAGAACCTCTCGTCAGGTTCTCTTTTTTATTATGGCACAAAAAAACCGCCGGCAGAAGCCGGGCGGTTTTCCTTCACTCTATAAAGTGCTAAAGAGCAGATGCTCTTAAATTACGCTTTGTTAACGTTAGCAGCTTGTGGTCCACGGTTACCTTCAACGATTTCGAAAGAAACTGCTTGACCTTCTTCTAAAGTTTTGAAGCCTTCGCCTTGGATAGCAGAGAAGTGAACGAATACATCGTCTTGACCTTCTACTTCGATGAATCCGAAACCTTTTTCAGAGTTGAACCATTTTACTTTACCTTCTAACATGAAATTTCCTCCTAAAGCGATCATAACGCTTAAATTCACTATTCTTGCTCTTACACAAACTTCAAAGACGAAAACTCTTTCAAAACTTTCTTCTTAAAGATGATACGAACAAAAATAATTACCTTTACTTTACCAGTGTTTGCGGGAAAAAACAACTGTTATACGAAAACTTTTTTAAAAATAATTAGCGATAACAAATTGAGGAAAAAGCCTATATTCATTGGCCTCTTTTTCTCCTTGAGAAGCTCACTTGATTTCGGCCAGACTGCTTCGCTTTATAGAGCTCCTGGTCAGCTATAATCGGTAATTGTTTGATATCTGGACTTGTCCCGGGGTAATACGCACACCCAAGTGATACTGTAATATGAATGGACATGCCATTTTGTAAATAAACCGGCTGATCTGCTATTTTTCTCCGTAAGCGTTCTGCAATCTGCCATGTTTTTTCAACTGTACAATTTGGTAGAAAGACTGCAAATTCCTCGCCGCCGATCCGGCCAATATAATCAGAACTTCTTGTGTTTTTGATCAGCCTTTTTCCGATTTCTTTTAAAACCATATCTCCCTCATGATGTCCATATTGGTCATTGATGGATTTGAAGTAATCAATGTCTAAGTAAATAAGGGACATTTGATGGATAGGCTGCTTAAATTTCATCGAAAAAGCATCATTTAAGACCTCATCGAACTTCCGTTTATTTAAAACACCTGTTAAAAAATCATAATGAGCTTGGAATTTATATAAATTCAGCAGCTGATATGCTTTTGTTTGATGCTCAATGACGTAAAAGTTAAACAATCCTGCAATAAAAGAGAACATCCAATAAGCAAAATGCAGTTCAAATGATGTCTCATGCACGATTAAGATAAATAGGCTTGTGGCAATCACATTACCTAACGTAATGGACAACAGCATTTTCACAACATGATTCATATGCCGTTCAGCAATTAAAAAAGAAGCAGTTGCGATGATCATCATGGAAAAAATATTGATGAAAGAAGCGACGTTGGCTTCGATTAATAATCGACCAATGATCACAACAAAGGCTGCAATGATGGTTTGGGCGATGCCTCCGTAAAAGGCCGTTAAAATAAGGGGGATATGTCTTAAATCGATGATGGCTGGTCCTGCTTTGATAGAGAAGAACATTAAAAGGACACCGAGTAACCCAGAAAGAATGCCTTTGCATAGTTGTCTAAGCAGGGTATCTTCTTTCTTAAGGAAATTCTCTTTAAACACAAGCATAAATAAATAATGGAAAGTGACAAGAATTGTTAAATTAATAAAGAGGTCTCTTAGCAAAATTAAATCACCTTTTTAAAATTACTAAAATTTGTTGCAAAAGAAAAGGGGAAAAAGGATAATTAATAAAAATTTCACTTATGAGGGGAACGAAACACATGCGAGGAAAACGTTTCCCAGATGAAACGGACTGGCTTTCTTTTTTTGAAACGGAGCCTGATGAAAGGTTCGAGAAAGGGATGCCTATTGAATATCAAAGCCTGACATTTCGATTTGAGAATCAAGACGAGCGCTTTGTTGTCACGATGTACCTTGGAAGTCAAGAATTTACGTTAAAAGCTGTTCGAAAAAAAGATGGATCTGTTTTAGGCATCTATGATTTTAAAACCGTGCAGCATGTAGAGATCAAAAAGGATCGGCCGAACGAAAAAGAGCTTTTAATCATAATGGAAGCTTATCACGATTTTATGGCAACAGTTGAAATCACCTTTTTACCTTTCTTCTCTGTGATGGTGAAAGAACATTTTTCAGGAGAATAAACAGGAGCCTCTATACATGAAGGCTCCTGTTTTCTTATTTGTGCTCGATGTCATTGATCACTTGCTGGATTGATTCATCATCCATCACATTCATGACACTCTCATCAATATGGAGAGACTGTGCATAAGACTCTCTTGGCTGATGGTTTCTTGATGTTGATTGGTGCTGGTTCGAATGGTTTGGCTGTACAGCAGTGAATGCTTGCTTCATCATTTGTCCGATTTCCGCAGTGCCCTTTGATTCTTTCTGTGCGTGTGACTCGTGTCGAGTCGAGTCATGGTGCTGTTGATCTTTTCCCTTCATCATTGAAGACATGTTCATTTGCGTCATGCTTTTCAGTCTTCTTCTTAAAACCGGGGAAAATAATGCAATGATGGCTGTTGATGCTGCGATCATTGCGCCAGTGCTCATGCCTTTTCTTTTTTTAAACAAACGAATCCCTCCATTTGGTCGTGATGATACTTCTTCATCATGTTTAGGATGACCAAACAAAGCTGAATTATGAATTCATTTCGCTGAAAGAGAGGATGGATGCATAAAAAGCCGACTGGATGAAAAACCTAAGAGCAAAAGGAGGGAATAATTGATGAATAAGAAATGGATGCTATCTTTACTACTCGTTCCAGCATTGATCACCACTGGATGTGGTATGAACAACCAAGGAGACGAGCGAAGAGGAACAATGAAACGACAGTATGAAAATGTCACATATAAGAATGACAACATGAGGCAGGATCAGCAAAATGTCCAAACACCTCAGAAGGTCAAAGTGGCAGATAAAGCGTCAGAGCTTGTAGCCAACATGTCTGAAGTAAAAACAGCGAACGTACTTGTTACAGGAAAGAATGCATTTGTTGCCGTTATGCTTGAAGGCGATAAAAGTGGTAATGTCACAGAAGATTTGAAAAAGAAAATTTCTGATAAAGTCAAATCAACGGATCAACAAATCGACAATGTGTATGTATCTGCCAATCCAGACTTTGTCGACCGCATGGAAGGGTACGGAAAACGTATTAGAAGCGGAGAGCCTATCTCAGGATTTTTCGATGAATTTACTGATACGGTCAGACGTGTCTTCCCTGAATCAAAATAGCTACGACAAAAGCCGTATGTCATATGCGGCTTTTTTGTTTGGAACCGCACCTTGCGCACCTGACTGCATAAAGTGAAAAATATATCACCTCTTGTTGATCTTTGTTTCTTCATAGAAAGAGAAAGAGGCTGCAGGATGAATTCAGGTGGGGAGCAAATGAAAGCCAAGTCGTCTTTGATTCATAAAAAGCTTGTAGGCGGAATGATAGCAGCAGGTCTCATTTTTTATGCTTTCACCGCGTACTTGATTTATGTTGCGTTTCAGCTGACAGGACAATATTTAGAGCAGCAGTCTTCTCCTAAAACAATTCTAACGGAGGGACTCAATAAGCAAGTCTATGAACATATTAGAATATACTATGCAGAGGAAGAGGACGCTTTTGTTGATTTGACAATCGAGGCCATGGATCAGGCAAAGAAGAGGACAGCGTCAGTGTTTCAATTTGAAACTGACAAACCTTTAGACATTATTTATTTTGATGATAAAGAGACAATCGAGCAATTTGCCGGGATCAAGCATATTACAGGTTTTTACTCTGATCATGATCAAATGATAGGGCTATATCCAGATAAGCGGGAAGCATTATTGAAGAAAGAGACACTCCCTTTATACTTTTTCAACACGTTATTGATTCATGAATATGCTCACTTTGTTTTCTATGAAAAAGTTCATTCTTACGAAGTGTCTCCGGTGATCTTTCCCCTTTGGTTCCATGAGGGGACTGCAGAATGGACGGCCTATGATGTGTTAAATGCTACGTCTGAGCGGTTCGACGTCATTCCCTTTCAGTCTCTTCATTCCGATCAAGATTGGCAGGACTCCCGGATGACGTATGAGACAGATGTTTATGTGCAAAGCTACTATATGATTTATGAGCTCGTGCAGCTTTATGGACGAGACGTCATACATGAGATTATGGAGGAAACGGCGAAGACTGGCCGTTTTGATAGAGGTTTTGAACAAGCGACAGGACAGCGGCTCGCAGATTTTGAAGATCAGTTTAACAAGATATATCAAATAAAAAACGGCTGACCTGAGGATATAGGCCGGCCGTTTTTTATTTAATGAAGCGGTTTTTGCTGATTGGCTTTGTTTGGCGGCATTTGAACTTGGCCCTTCATTGGGGCAAATGTAGACGTCATCGCCTGCATATCTTGAGCTGTAAGCTGCGGAACTTGATAATAGCTATGTTTATTTTGATATAAGAAAATTTCATACGCCATTTCAATAAAGTTCGGAATTTGCGCTGCAAGCACACGTCGCACCACAGGGTTTGTTACCTCTAGTGCAGTCATTGAAAGTAATCCAGCATGTGATTTCACGAGACCTAGCATATGCCCTGTAATTCCCGTGTCTTTTACATCCTGTAACGATTGATTTGGCTTCTTAGGCTGAGATGGTTTTATTCCGTATGTCACCTGTGTTTGTTCTTTCATCATATACGTAGATGTTTCTTCACTAGGCTTTTGACCAGTAGAAAAACAATCTACTGTGACATTATACTGTGACAATACAAATTGATATTGTCGATCTAAAATGTCGGATAATGCGGGATCTTGGATGAATTGGCGAAAGATCATGTATTGATCCAAAATATTAATGGTCCCTGCTAATACTTCATGTAAATCAAATAACTCATGCCCGCCATGATTGAATTGGGGCTGCTGGACATTTCCTTGAACGTTTGTCTGCTGATCGTTTTGCATAGAGATTCCTCCTATTGTTTATACATTCTGTTTTAATGTGAGGATGTTTTCCTTCTTTCATGCAAAAACATTATTTACAATTAGAGGGTTTTCTTCCTTTTTGTCGAAAAAAAGTATCAGACGAATGAACATGGGGGTACCAGATGCAGGACAAAATCATTAATCGTTTGATAGAAGACGAACATGTGCAGACACCAGTGATTGGCATCGGTGTTTCGCCGTTTGAACAGCATCATCTTGAGGCTTTTTTTCAATCATTTCCACATGAATTAAATGCCTCTTTTATTGTTGTGCAAAATCATGTGACAGGCGATTGTATAACTGATTTGGAAGCACTTGTTTTACCGATTGGCTACCGGGCAAAAACGATTAAACATGGTGAGAAAGTCATGAAGAAGACGATTTATTTTTGTCCACAGCATGCGGTGGTGACGTTAACAGAAGATCAGCGGCTACACCTATCAGACCAGCTGCCGGCGTGCATGGCTTGCTCTGTGGACTTGCTTTTTCAGTCTCTTGCCAGCGTTCAAAAGGAGGAGGCTTATGCGATTTTCTTTCAAAAAGGTCATTGCGTGGGAAGTGGCTTGCTTCAGTTGGTTGAGCAGGGCGGTACAGCTTTATCGTGCAGTGAGGAAGAAAGTGGTTTTGACACCTTGTATCAACAAACATTCAAGGATCCTACCACCCTTGCGGCATATATCTCCAATATCATGAATGTTCCGCACATCGATGAGGCAGATCCTGTTTTACTGAGAATTATTGAACGACTTGAAATGTATAAAGGCATTGCCTTTTCAACCTATGAAAGGAAAAGGCTGCTATCTGTCATTCAAAAACGAATGAAGGTTGCAAAAAAACGGATTTCATTATTATCAGAGTACGACAACTTATTAGAAAGAGAACCAGATGAGCTTGACCTTCTGCACGTACAGCTTCTAAGCGGTATGACATCTTTTTTTAGAGATATGGAGGCTTTTCATGTATGTGAACATCAGATCATTCCGTCGATCATTGAAAATGCGGTGAAAAACGGGAAATCTCGATGCCGTATTTGGATTGCTGGATGTTCGACAGGAGAGGAAGCCTATTCTTTTACGATCTTATTTTTAGAAGAAATGAAGCGAAGACAAGTGACCATTGAACTTCAAGTATTTGCAACAGATATCAACCGGAAAGCCATTCAAACAGCTAGTAAAGGTCTTTACTCAGTAGAGTCTATGGCAAGGATGCCGGAAAAATGGCGGGCGCGATATTTCGAAAGGAAAGGTGACGCTTTTATTGTGAAGCAGTCGCTTAGAAAACATATTGTCTTTGCACCTCACAATTTATTGATCGATTCACCTTTTATCCACCTCGATTTTATCAGTTGCCGAAATGTTCTGATGTACTTCCAGCCTGAAGTGCAAAAACGAGTATTGTCCCGATTCCAATATGCTTTAAAAGACCAAGGGATGTTGATATTAGGGCCAAATGAAACTGTACCCAATATCCCTCGTTTGTTTCATTTGTTCAATGAAAAATGGAACATTTACACTCATTCAAACGTTTCAAAACCACATGTCCCTTGGACACCAGACGCTCGTGATATCGAGTTGAAAGCGCGAGCCGAACAATATATGCAAGAAGTAAGCAAGGATTATGATGCATGTATGGTCATCAACGATAGTGACAAAATCCTGGCAGTATCAAAGGGTGCGTATTCTTTTTTAGATCATACAGAAGTGTCAGATCAATCATGTGAATATGTGACACCTGATTATATGAAAGAGATGCTCAGTCAAACCTTTCAAAAGGTGTGGACAGACGAGACAGAGGTTGTGTTTCAACATGTTCTCATTTCGGAAAAAGGCAGAAAGCAGTATGCAGATTTTACCGTGAAAAGTTTTGACCGCCGTTTTAAGGGAGTTTACGTCATTCTCATTCGAATGAATGAGAGAGGGAAAAATCAAAAGAACGGCAGGGACATAGGGATGTCAGATCAGAATTCAGTCTACCAACAGCGTATTGTCGATTTGGAAAATGAACTCAATGAAGTCAAACAAAAGGAGCAGGAGGCAAGGGCTCAATTAAAAGCAAAACACACGCAATTAGAGGAGTTTGAGAAAAAACACGAGCATTATATAAATATCATAAACAATTTAAGGGTGACGAGAGAAGAACTGTACAGACCCTCTGTCAAGCCGGAGCTGGCAACGCTGTTTGTGGACAGGGACATGAATATACACTATTACACTCCTACAGCTGCCTCTTTATTTACTTCTGCGAAAATCAGACATCAGCAATCCTTTCAGTCGATGGCTAAAAAGCTTACGCAGGAAACGCTCTATCATGATATCCAATCCGTCATATCGAATAGGCGCGCGATCGAACGTGAAATTGAAACGAACGAAGGCGAGCAATTCACTGTTCACATCACACCCATCTACGATGAAGAACATGAAGGCGCGGTGATGACTTGGATTAAAATGACTGAAGTAACGAAAATCAAGCAGTCGCTTCATCTAGCGGTAACGGCACTTGATAACAGCCATATTCATATTGTTGTGGCAACTGAGGAAGGAGTCATCCAATGCGTGAACCAGCGTTTCTGTCAGTTTGTCCAGCAACATGAATATGACCTGATCGGCAAAGATATTTTTTCTGTCTATCATTCACTATGTCAATGTGATGATTTAGAGAAGCAATGGAAGGTTTGTTTAAGAGAGGGCAGTTGGACAGGTGAGCTGTACTTTCAAGATTTATCTGGACGTGAACGATGGGAGAGAGTCTCTTTACATCGAATTGATGACCCTGACAAAATGCAGTCAACCGTCATGCGGATTTCAGAGGATATCACCAATCAAAAGCAGTCAGAGAAGATGCTGATGAAATCAGAGATGCTGTCAGCAGTAGGGCAGCTTGCAGCAGGCATCGCTCATGAGATACGGAACCCGCTGACCTCATTAAAAGGATTTTTACAGCTGATGATTCAAAGTAAGAAGTATCAGAAAGATTATGCAGATGTGATGATGTCAGAGTTTAATCGGCTCGAGTCGATTATTAATGAATTCCTCGTTCTTTCTAGAAGCAAATCGGTGAAATTTGAACCAGTACATGTCAATCTTCTGCTCGAAGAAGTGATCATGGTCGTTGAATCTCAGGCGGTCTTAAAAGGCGTGTCCATTCAGAAAAAGCTGTCTCCGTCGCTCCCTAACATTCAAGGCATTCCGAATGAACTAAAACAAGTCTTCCTAAACATCCTTAAAAATGGAATAGAAGCGATGGATGGTGTGACAGGCGTCATCAAGGTGGCCTCTCTCATGAAAGATCAGCAAATGATGCTGATCTTTGAAGACCAAGGAAAGGGAATACCAGAGGACGAAATAGGGAAACTCGGTGAACCATTTTATACAACAAAAGAAAAGGGGACAGGCCTTGGTTTAATGATGACCATTAAAATCATCGAAAGCCATGGCGGCACCATTCGTTTTGAAAGCAAAAGCTTTGAGGGGACACGAGTGATTATTACCTTTCCGATGAGTTAAAAAAGACAAGTTTTACATGAAATCCATTCAACATCAATATTTACTTTGTACACTATGAGAGATGAAGCGCAAAGGGGAGAGGTCTAATGAGACGAATGCTATCTATTCGAATGATTTGTTGTTTGGTTTTGGTGATCTTTAGTTTGCAATCCTTATTGCCTGGCATGTCCGCAGGGAGCGAGGTCAATGCATCTGAAAAGAAAGAAATGGTGTGGAAACAAAAAAAGATTGTGCAGATCAAAAAAGCCCGTCAGCTCATAGGAGAGACTGTGACGGTGAGCGGAATTGTGACAGCAGATCAATCAGCTGTTGGCAATGGGAAACTGTCCACATACATTCAAGACAAATCAGCTGGAATCAATGTTTATTCAGCGCAGCCCAATCACTTCCCGGAACTAAAAGCAGGGATGAAGGTGACAGTGACTGGTAAAATCACGTCTTATAAAGGACTGATTGAAATTGTGCCAGATCAAGGCAGTCTGAAGATAGATGCTGTGAAGCAAACCTTGCCAAAGGCGAAGCGAGTGTCTGTGAAGCAGCTAGAAACGGAACAAGCCGGTAAACATGAAGGAAGACTAGTAAAGCTCAAAGGCTATGTAGAGGCAAAACCAGCGCAGCCGGCTGGTGGTGGATACAATGTGGTGATCATTGATAAAAAATATCACAGCACCACTCTGAGAGTGATGGTCGATACGAATGCGATTGATAAAGTAAAGACAGGGAAATGGTACGAGTTTACAGGGGTGTTAAGCAGGTATGATACGCTGCAGGTGCTTCCAAGACATAAGGATGATATCAACCTGCTGAAACGCCAGCCAAAGCCGCCAAAGATGAAGAAAGAATACAAAGCAACGGTTGACCGTGTGGTGGATGGAGATACGATTCATCTAAAGAAGCCCGTTTTAGGTACAACAAAGGTGCGCTTTGTGAATATGGACACGCCTGAAACGTATCATCAGCCAAAAAGCGAATTAGACAAAAACCAATTGCGTTTTGGACAGCAAGCAACTGACTATTTAAAAACACTGCTTTCGAGTGGTGACCAGGTCACATTAAAGATTGGTCCTGAAGCAAAGGATAACTATGGACGTCTTTTAGCTCAAGTGAAAACCAAAAAAGGGTTAAATACAAATCTAGAGCTTGTGAAAAAAGGATATGCTCCTACTTATTTCATCTGGCCAGTAGGAGATGAAAAGGAGTATCATACGTATCAAAAAGCAGTAAAAGAAGCAAAGGAAAAAGGACTGGGCATATGGAACGAAGCGGACCCTCTCTTGGAACAGCCGTTTGAATTTAGAGCACGTGAACAGAAAAAAGGACTGACACGCTATGTTGGTGACTCATCTGTCAAAACCTACGTGTCCCCTGACAAATGGAAAGAAATCGATGTGGACAAACGGATCTTTTTTGCTTCCAAAGAAGAAGCAGAACAGGCTGGTTATCAGCCTGTAAAGGATGCGGACGACGTACCATTAACGATTTTAAGTATGAATGATTTACACGGTAAAATTGATCAAGAATACGAGCTGGATCTAAAAGGTGATGGCAATAAAGGCATGTATGGACGAATGGATTATGTCGCGGCCTATATGAAGCAAAAACAAGCAGCGCACAAAAATACGATTACGGTCCATGCCGGAGATATGATTGGCGGGAGCTCTCCAATATCTTCTCTTCTACAAGATGAACCAACCGTTGAACTCATGGAGAACATTGGATTTGATGTGGGCACGGTCGGCAACCATGAATTCGATGAAGGGGTAGACGAGCTATTGCGTATCTTAAATGGCGGAGATCATCCTAAAGGCACAAAGGGGTATGATGGACAGAACTTTCCGCTCGTTTGTGCGAACTGTGAATACAAGGATACTGGCAAACCGCTTTTACCAGCTTATGAAATCATCGATGTCGATGGAATCCCAGTCGCATTTATCGGCGTTGTGACCAAGTCAGCCGCAGGAATGGTCATGCCAGAAGGGATTAAAGACATTCAGTTTACAGATGAAGTCAAAGCCGTGAATGAAGCCACGAAGGAATTAAAACCATAGCGGTTTTAGCTCATATGACAGCCTCTCAAAATGGAGATACAATCACTGGAGAGAGTGCAAAGCTTGCCAAAGAAGGTGATGATGAAATTGACGTCATCTTTGCAGGGCATAATCACGAAGTGGTCAATGGAGAGGTCAATGGAAAATTAATTGTGCAAGCCTTTGAATATGGAAAGGCGATTGGCGAAGTCAATGTGACACTTGACCGTAAAACGAAGGATATCGTCAAAAAGAGTGCGAAAATCCAGTATATAGATCAAGCAGGTATAGAAAAGGACAAGGAAGCAGCAGACATCTTGGCACATTACGGGAAAGAAGTGGAGCCGATAATTAGTGAGGTTGTTGGAGAAGCCGGGGTCAAAATGGAAGGCGGCTATTCAAATGATGGAGACACGCCGCTCGGTAATTTGATTGCGGATGGTATGAGATATTCAATGAAAAGTGACTTTGCCATGATGAATGGAGGCGGCATTAGGCAAAACCTTGAAAAAGGGCCGATAACGTGGGGAGATCTCTTTAATATTCAGCCATTTGGCAACGTTTTAGTCAAACTAGAGATCAAGGGAAAAGACTTAGTAGAGATCATAGAAGCACAAATTTCTCCACAATTTGGACCAGATTATAGCATTTCAGGCTTTTCATATTCCTATGATCCGGTAACATATAAAGTAGTCGACTTGAAGCTGCCAGACGGTTCAGCTGTAGCTCTTGATCAAACGTATACACTCACTGTGAATAACTTCATGGCAACTGCAACTGGCAGTAAATATGCACCAATAGGCAGGCTGGGGCAAAACCCTGAAACAGGCCCAGAAGACTTAGAAGCGACTGTCGATTTTGTGAAAAGCTTTGAGGGAGCTTCCATTGTGTATCAAAAAGAGGGACGAATTCAAAAAGCAAAACAAGAAGAAAAAGCAGCAAGCTAAAGAGCGTATCATCTAAGAGAAATGGAACAAGCAAAGGAGTTTAAGCATGAAAAAGTGGCTTGCACTGACTGTGATGACAGCTGGGATTGTGCTTCTCGGCTGGGGAATTTGGCAAATCGCATCGACTCATCTTCAAACAGCCCAATCATTAGACGAAGCGAAGAAGGTCGTGGCGGACGATCAAGGGATGTCCAAGAAGCAGTTTGCTCCTGAAATGGGGAAAGCCTCTGGCATCCTGACGATTCCAAAATTAAAAGCAGACCTTCCCATTGTCGAAGGGACGGATGCCGATGACCTTGCGAAGGGAGTAGGACACTACAAAGACAGTTATTATCCGGATCAAAATGGACAAATCGTCCTTTCTGGCCATCGTGACACGGTGTTTCGCCGGACAGGCGAACTGGATATTGGAGATCAACTGAAAATCACTGTGCCGTATGGTGAATTTATATATGAAATCACACATACAAAAATTGTCGATCAGCATGATACATCCATCATTACATTGCAGAATGAAAAGGAAGAGCTCATATTAACCACATGCTATCCTTTTCATTTCGTCGGCAATGCGCCAGAGCGGTATATTATTTATGCAAAAAGAGTGTCTGAATAAAGAAAAAGAGCCTGCGTATGAAAGCAGGCTCTTTTGTTAATGGATGATTTGACTCATGAGCTGGTCCATATCAGGTGGTAGAGGTGCTTCTATGATTAGATGCTCGCCTGTAAAAGGATGTTTCATGTCTACTTGCTTGGCGTGAAGAGCACACCTGTTGATGTATTCACGAACTCCGTCATATAATGTATCCCCAACTAGTGGATGCCCGATACTGCTCAGGTGAACACGAATTTGATGCGTTCTACCCGTCTCTAATTGAAGTTTAACCGCTGTTAGTTGCAGACGTTTATTTATGTCCATGACCTGAAAATGAGTCACAGCTTTTTGCCCTGTAGGGGAGATTCTTCGTTTGACTGCATGGTGTTTGTCACGGCCGATCGCTGCATCGATGGTGCCTTTCTTCTTTTTGAAAAGTCCCTCTGCGATGGCGATGTATGTACGTTTGATTGTTTTTTTAGAAAGCATTTGATCAAGAGCCGCATGGGCTAATCTATGCTTTGCAAATATGACGGTGCCGCTCGTGTCTTGATCAAGTCTGTGGATATGTCTTACCCGCTTTTCTTCTCCATTTGCTTGAAAATGGAACGCCACAAGATTTGCCAGTGTGCCTGTTTGTCCTTGTTCATTCGGATGAGTGGGTCGTCCGGCAGGTTTTTGCACAATTAATAAATGCTCGTCTTCGAAGAGTACCTCTAATTCACCGTATTCCGGTGTCACATCACTTTCTTCTGTTTCAAATAAATCAATGATGATCTGGTCGCCTTGACTGACTTTAGCCGCGTGATGGGCAGGCTTTTGATTTAAACGGACTTTTTGATGCTCCATCCAAAAATGAATAATTGGTTTTGATGCAGATACGGCCGTCTTTAAAAAATGACTGAGTGATGTGTGATGATACTGCTCGTCTACTTTGAGTGAGAGCGTGTGTCCTTTTATGATCATGATATCCGTTCCTCTCTATGGGTATATATAGGAAACACTTACCTTGGCGAACGCCTTTTTTTCTGTGCTATTCTGAATGGAGAAATAACGACAGAGAGGTAGATGTCACGTGAGATTAATGAAAGCTGCTACAGACCTGCAAGAGCAGGCAATTGAAGAAATATCAAAGGATGTTGAAGATCTTCTTTCTCATGCTGTCAATGGACAGCAGCGGGATATGCGTCAAAAAGATCGCTCCCTTACCTTTATTGATGGCGTATATAACGGGACGATGGATGATGCTTTTCGTATTTTATCGGGACTTCAGCTATTACATACCATTATTGTAAAACCGAAACGTCATATCACCAAACGTGATCGTGAGTTATTCGAGCGAAACCGTGAGCAGGTCAATGCCTGCGGCTTTTCTTTTCCGTTTGATCTAGACGATTTTGCCAGTCGTCACCTTCAAAATGCGTAAAAGATGGTGTGAACTTCCTTGTTAACTTACAAGGCCCTCGCACATACTATTTTTAAGGGAACGGAGAAACCTTTAAGATCTGTAATACCAAACCCGCTCTTTTTCAACATTGCCTATTTCTCCACGAATCGGAGCGCTTGGATCTCTTGCAGAATAAACCGAACACGGGTAGGAGCCTGACAAAATGGTGCAGGCTCCTTTTATACATAATCATTTTAGCAGACATTCATCTTTGAAAGTCAATTTTATTCACGATATGATAGCATGGAGTATATGTTTAAGACTTTTGTAAAAAAAAGGAGTGGCCTCGTTGGTAAAGGCGATTATATTTGATTTTGACGGATTAATTTTAGATACAGAAACACATGAATATGAGGTTTTACAAGAAATGTTTGCGGAGCACGAGTCAGATCTGCCTCTTTCTGTATGGGGCAAGGTCATTGGCACGCAGGCAGGCTTTAAGCCATTTGAATATTTGGAAAAGCAGCTAGGGAAGACGCTGGATCATGAGACACTCACAGCAGATCGGCGTTCTCGTTTTCAACAAAGAATGAAGGACGAATCAGCAAGACCTGGCGTAGAAGCTTATTTAGAAGCAGCAAAGGAGCTGGGGATTAAGATTGGACTTGCTTCCAGCTCAGACTATAAATGGGTGTCTGATCACCTGAAGCAGATTGGTCTTTTCGACTACTTTGAATGTATCCGCACGTCAGATGATGTGGAAGAAGTGAAACCAAATCCAGAGCTCTATTTGCAAACCGCACGCTGCTTAGGGGTAGAACCAAAAGATTGCGTGGCATTTGAGGATTCTGTAAATGGATCAGTAGCTGCCAAACGCGCAGGCATGAAATGTGTCATCGTCCCAAACAAAGTGACGAGCACGCTGCAATTTGAAGAATATGATGTCAGATTAGAATCCATGGCTGAAATCGAATTGCTCCAGCTATTCCATCAGCTTGAAAAAGAGGATCAGTAAGGGGGCAAATACATCATGGCAGAAAAACTAGACTTAACGCGATTTGAAAAAAGAATGGTGATCCGTAATATCCGGGAAGAGGATATTGACCGAATCATTGCCTTGCAAGAGGTATGCTTTCCTGGCATGGATCCTTGGAAACGAGAGCATCTTGAAAGCCATCTTGAGCATTTCCCAGAAGGGCAGTTTTGTGCTGAATTCGAGGGGGAAATTATTGGCTCTTGTTCAAGTTTATTAATTAACTTTGATGAATACGATGATCGCCACACGTGGCAGGACATTACAGATGATGGGTACATCACAAACCATAATCCTGATGGAATGAATATGTACGGAATCGAAGTCATGGTGAGTCCTGAATACCGACGAATGAAAATTGGACATCGTTTGTATGAAGCAAGAAAAGACTTGGCAAGAAGATTAAATTTAAAAAGCATCATCATTGGCGGGCGCATTCCGAACTATCATAAATACCAAGAGGAAATGACGCCTCGCCAGTATGTCGAGCAGGTCATGCTTCACCAAATTTATGATCCTGTTTTATCTTTTCAGCTGTTAAATGAATTTAGTCTCATGCGGATCAATCCGAATTACTTGCCAGATGATAAAGCATCCAGCACATATGCGACGTTAATGGAATGGAACAATGTCGATTATCGCCCGCAATCGAAAAGGTATTATAAATCGGCGTTCCCTGTTCGAATTTGTGTAATTCAATATGCAATGAAACAAATTCATTCCTTTGAAGAATTTATGAACCAGGTCGAGTATTATGTGGATGTCGCATCAGATGCATCAGCTGACTTTGCCGTATTCCCAGAAATTTTCACGACGCAGCTCATGTCTTATTTAGAAGAGCGGTCACCAAGTCTTGCCGTGCAGCGGATCACGGAATATACAGAGGACTACATCAATTTGTTCACAGACCTTTCTGTGAAATATAACATTAATATCATCGGTGGTTCCCACTTTGTAGAAGAGGAAGGGAAAATCTACAATATTGCCTATTTATTTAGACGTGATGGAACGATTGAAAAACAATATAAGCTTCACATCACGCCAAATGAAAGAAAATGGTGGGGGATTTCAGCAGGTGACCAAGTCCGGGTATTTGATACGGATTGCGGCAAAATTGCGATCCAAATTTGCTACGATATAGAATTTCCTGAGCTTGCACGGATCGCAGCGGACAAAGGAGCGAAAATTATTTTCACTCCGTTCTGTACAGAAGACCGCCAAGGCTATTTAAGAGTACGTTACTGTGCACAGGCGAGAGCAGTTGAAAACCAGATTTATACCGTTATCTCTGGAACAGTTGGCAACCTTCCGCAAACCGAAAATATGGATGTTCAATATGCACAATCGGCTATATTTGCCCCATCAGACTTTGAATTTGCAAGAGATGGGATTGTAGGAGAGTGTAATCCAAACATTGAGATGGTCGTCGTAGGTGATGTCGATTTAGAAATTTTAAGAAGACAAAGACAAGATGGGACTGTACGTCAACTGAAAGACCGAAGAAGAGATGTGTACCATATTGAATATAAGAAATAATGAAGGAAGCGCCTATCGTTGAGGCGCTTCTTTTTGATGACATCAGATTTTTTCAATTGACAAAGGGATGCTGGAGAAAAAGCTGAATATACTTAAAGGAGATTATGTGTTCAAGAAGGAGAGGAACATGAGGCGACAATCTAAACATTTGTATATCAATTTGCCGGTAAATCATGTGAAGGAATCTATCGCTTTCTTTGAGCGGCTGGGTTTTGAATTTGAGCAGCAGTTCACGAATGATCAGGCGGCCTGTTTGGTCATTGATGACACGATCACCGTCATGCTGTTATCTCTTAGGCATTTTCAATCTATTTCAGAGAAACAATTAGTGGATGCAAAAAAAGCATCAGAGGTGATTATCTCTATGCGCGTTCATTCACGGGAAGAGGTCGATGAGCTTGTCGAGCAGGCAATGGCGGCAGGCGGTTCACCGTTTAAGGAGAAGCAGGATCATGAGTTCATGTATGGATGGAGCTTTCAGGATCTAGATGGTCATTTGTGGGAAGTGTTTTATATGGATGAGGAAAGAAGCGGCCTTTCATAGGGGTGCTTCTTTTTTATTGTTTATCAGTGGTATGATAATGAGGAGCAGAAGGAATCTGGAATTCAACTAGAGAAAAGTAGGTGCAGCATGGAGTTTTTACTTGTCTTACTGCCAGTGTTCGGCATATTCCTGATCGGGTATATCGGGCAGAAGGCGATTGGTTTTGACATACATACGCTCTCATCAATGTCTTTATATTTAATGTCACCATTTCTTGCGTTTGAAACCTTTTATCAAAACAAAGTGTCGATGGACTATGTGTATTTATCCATTTTTGTTGTCGGGCTTTGTCTTGCACTTATTTTATTTGTTTTTATTTTATCTCGTATTTATGGGTATTCGAATGAAACGTATTGCGCCATGATTCTGTCGTCAGCCTTTATGAACAATGGAAATTATGGCACGCCCGTTGTGCTACTTGTCTTCGGAGCAGCAGGATTGGATATTGCGATCGTGTTGATGGTGCTGCAGCAGCTTGTCATGAGTACAATCGGCATGTATTATGCAGCAAAGGGCGGAGAGGATGCAGGAGATGGAAAGGTCGTCTTGAAAAAAGTGCTGCGTATGCCAGTTGCTTACGGGGCGCTCATCGGTCTATTATTTCAGCTGATTGACCTTTCATTACCTAAAGAGCTGATGACGGGTATTCAGCTTGTGGGGAATGCTGCCATACCGACGATTATGCTTATTTTAGGCATGCAGCTTGCCGTGATCTCTTTTAAGCAAGTGGATTATCGCAATATTTCTTATGCTGTATTGCTGAAGCTGTTTATCTCCCCACTCATCGCATTTGGCTTTACGCTTATTTTACCGGTAGATGATATGGTGAAACAAATTATGATTTTAGTGGCAGCGATGCCGACAGCAGCAAATACCACGCTGATGGCTGTACAATTTCGAACGAAGCCTGAGTTTGTCTCAAGCACGACATTTCTCAGTACAATCTTAAGTATCGTGACATTACCAGTTTTATTATGGATTTTATCCATGCACCCTCTGGGATAGGGGATAGGCGGCAAACAAAGGGGGACATATGAATGAATGTAGATGTTCATTTCCAAGTGAGTGACGTGTTGAAAACGAAGCATTTTGCGCATGCAAAAGTGTTAGCAGGGGAAAAAGGATTGTTTCGGCAGGTCAAATGGATACATGTGTTAGAAGTTCCTGATGTAGAGGATTTATTAAATGGCGGCGAGCTTATATTAACAACAGCCGCAGGCTTCCATGATCAACTGGATGTGTTTCAAGCGTTTTTACGACAGTTGATTGATTCAGGGGCGGCCGGCTTGTGTATTGAATTTGTCCCGCTAAGATTCGAAGTGCCAGAAGAATTACTGACTTATGCAGAAGAGAGAGATTTTCCGCTTATTCTGTTTACAAAAGAAGTGAAGTTCGTCAACATCACGCAACATCTTCATACGATGATGATCGAGCGTCAGTATCAAATGATGGCTGATTTAGAAGCATTGTCATCAAAGCTAAATGAGCTTTTGCTGACTCCGCATCCGCAGATGGATATTTTGGATCAAGTGTATCAGCATGTAAGGGGGATTCTTTTACTCCTCCCTGTTCAGGGCGAGCCGATTATTTTATGCGATTCTTCCAAACAAACGGAAGAACTGGTCATGAATTATTTGCAGTTTGCTTCCGTGCCAAAAGGATACGAAGTGACACAAAAACAAGTGCTTGCACTCAAACAAACATTTGCAGATCTTGTGCTCATTCATCAAGCAGACACGCTCTCTGAATTTGAACTGCTTGTGATGGATAAAGGAGCGAATGCTCTAGCCCAGCAAACATTAAGAGAGCTTTATACAGAAGAACTGAAAAAGACAAAAGAAAATGAATGGCTGCAAAAATGGTTTCAAGAAGAGCATACAGAACAAGAGATTATAGAGCACCTTGAAGAAACAGAAGGGGTGAAAAAGCCAACTGGCTGCGTCGTCTTGCTCTTTCAAAAGCATCATCAAATTGAAGAAATCGCAGGGAATCTTTACTTTCTTGTCTCTTGCCGCTCTATTTTTCAGCGTGCTGGTTTCCATCTGATTGCATATGAGCATCAAGAACAAACCTTGTTTATTTTACTAAACACGAGAAAGAAAGAGGACTGGAAAGAGCGTGCGGAAAAGGCTGCAAACGACATCAAACAATTGTATAATCGGGAGCAGCCCCGAGGGGCCGAGATCAATTTTGGTATCGGTCAATATTGTGAAAAATTTCAGCACATGAGAAAAAGCTTTCAAGCAGCCAAAGAATTGCTGCATTTAAAAAAAGTGATGCCTCAGCGGGTGGAAAGCCCATTTTACCAAGATCTACATATGCTCCGTCTCATGCCTATGATGAAGGAAAGCGGTCTGCTTGAATGTATGGTGAAAGAGTATTTAGAGCCCGTGATTGTATACGATAATCAAAATAGCGGGAGACTCTATCAAACGCTGAATATCTTTTTACAAACAAACGGTTCTAAAAAAGAAACCGCAAGCCAGCTTTATATTGTCAGGCAAACTCTTTATCATAGACTGGATAAACTGCATGCCTTGCTCGGTGAGGATATGATGAAGGCGCCAAAACGACAGGCGCTTGAATTTGCGATTCTTGCTCATGAATTCCTGCAAGGAAATAAACGTTAGCGATTTTGCCAAGGCATTAAGAAAAGTGTCTTATGATGGTGTTCAATCAGTTGACGATCTGTCTAATGTAATCGGCCTGACCCCTTTCTTATAATGAAAGTATCGATTGGTTCTCTTTTACAGGCGTTCTAGTGCCAGTTTCATAAGCCTCACGTTTCATCCATATAATGAATGGAGCGGCAATGTGCTGCTGAACTGGTCTAAGCTTCTTTAATGATGAAAACGGATACATGGGGGCGGGAAGATGAAAATACATGAGCAGGCTCAAAATCTTCAGGCGAAAGATGATCAGTTGATTTGGCATCATATGAAAGGGACAAACAAGGAAAATGAAAGTATGGTCATTCACGAGGCAGAAGGTGCTTGGGTGACAGATATTCATGGGAATCGCTATTTAGACGGAATGTCAGGCCTTTGGTGTGTAAATGCCGGATATGGCCGGAAAGAGCTTGCAGAAGCGGCGTATAAGCAATTAAAGACAATGCCTTACTATCCGCTTACACAAAGCCACGTGCCGGCGATTCAGCTGGCTGAAAAGCTAAATGAGTGGCTTGGCGGAGATTATGTCATCTTCTTTTCTAACAGCGGTTCTGAAGCCAACGAAGCTGCATTTAAAATGGCTAAACAATACCATGCGCAAAAAGGAGAGAGTACTAGGACAAAGTTTATCTCCCGGTATCGGTCGTATCACGGCAATACAGCAGCAGCTCTTGCCGCAACCGGTCAAGCGCAGCGTAAATATAAATATGAACCATTAGGTCAAGGCTTTATTCATGTCGCACCGCCTGATATGTATCGTCATCCTGAGGATCAAGAGAATCTGGCAAGTGCTGCGGCAATAGATCAGGCCATGACGTGGGAACTAAGTGAGACGATAGCTGGGGTCATTATGGAGCCGATCATTACGGGCGGAGGTATCCTAATGCCGCCAAAAGGGTATTTGAAGAAGGTCAAAGATATCTGTGAAGCCCATGGAGCGCTTCTCATTGTAGATGAAGTCATCTGCGGATTTGGACGGACAGGGAAGCGGTTTGGTTTTATGCATGAGGAAGTAAAGCCGGATATTATCACCATGGCAAAAGGGATCACAAGCGGTTATTTACCACTTTCTGCAACGTGCGTGAAACGAGAAATCTATGAAGCCTATGCAGGAGAAGATACGTATGACAGGCTGCGCCATGTGAATACATTTGGCGGTCACCCTGCTTCCTGTGCGGTGGCACTTGCGAACCTAGAGATTATGGAAAACGAGCAATTAGTGGAACGGTCCGATGCGCTCGGCCGGGATATGCTTGAACGTTTGCAAGAGTTAAAAGAACACCCATTTGTCGGAGATGTCAGAGGAAAAGGGTTGCTGTTTGGCATTGAGCTTGTTCAGGAGCAACAATCCAAAAAACCAGCTGAACCACATGTCGTCGGCCAATTGATTGCTGAATGTAAAAAACGCGGGCTGATCATCGGGAAAAATGGGGATACAGTGGCCGGCTATAATAACGTTGCCCAGCTTGCACCGCCGCTTAATATAACAGATGATGACGCCTCATTTATCATCAATACCTTAAAAGAAAGCATGGCACAGCTATAGCAGAGAGACTTCTCTGCTTTTTTTTATTGAATAAAAGTTTGCTTTTCATCATTTTGAGCTAGTTCTAGGAAGGTGATGTGAGATGAAAGCGGTATTGGGCACACTACGTGTATTGAAAAATAGAAGAGTTTCTATTACTGTTAGGAGAAGACTGATCCAATACACTTTTGAAGGAGACGGCTTATGAGTTTTCATGATCAACCCATTTTACCTGCTGTGCGCAATATGAAGCAATTTGAGGAATTTTTAAAAAGTCCATTTACATATGGTGTTTTACTTGATGTTCATTTAGGCCGGCTTAAGGGCATCATGAATGAGGCAAATGCTCATCACAAAAAAATGTTTGTCCATGTTGATCTCATTCACGGGATTAAACATGATGAGTATGGAACAGAATTTATTTGTCAGGAAATGAAGCCAGCAGGAATTATTTCTACTAGGTCTTCTGTCATAGTAAAAGCCAAGCAAAAAAAGGTATATGCCATTCAGCGAATGTTTTTACTGGATACAAGTGCCATGGAAAAAAGCATGGAGTTCGTTGGGAAACATCGTCCAGATTTTATTGAAGTATTGCCGGGCGTCGTGCCAGATTTAATTACAGAAGTGCGCGAGCGAGCTGGGATCCCGATTTTTGCAGGCGGATTTATCCGTACAAAAGAAGATGTAGAAAGAGCGCTTGAAGCAGGGGCTACAGCTGTGACGACCTCAAATACCACCCTTTGGAAAGCGTTCCAAAAGTAAAAAGATAAAATGTGAATATTTATTGACAACGTTTTCATCCTCTGATACTATAGCACTAAGTTAATATCATGTGATGGAGAAATGGAGATCCACAACAACGCTTTACTAGGTGACAAATGACCCTAATGTAAAGTATGTTTGTTGTGGATCTTTTTCTTTATCTTTTCTACACATTCATAGGGGATGGCAACTGAACCAGAGGAGGAATTTTTCATGACACCATTTTGGGGAGAAGTCGTAGGTACAATGCTGCTCATTATTTTTGGAGGCGGTGTGTGTGCGGCAGTTAATTTAAAGAAATCACTCGCATATCAATCCGGCTGGATTGTAATCGCTTTCGGATGGGGATTTGCAGTAGCCATTGCAGCATATGCAACTGGTGGAATCAGCGGAGCGCATTTAAACCCCGCACTCACAATTGGGCTTGCGCTAGAAGGAAGTTTTCCTTGGGCTGATGTTCCAATGTATATTGTTGGTCAAATGCTTGGCGCATTAATAGGGGCTACTATTGTCTTTTTACATTACTTACCGCACTGGAAAGCAACAGATGATCCAGGTGCAAAACTAGGTGTATTTTCAACTGGTCCTGCGATTCCGCATACTTTTGCAAACGTACTTAGTGAAGTCATCGGTACATTTGTATTAGTTCTTGGAATCTTAGCGATTGGTGCAAATAAATTTGCAGACGGAGTCAATCCGCTGATTGTTGGTTTCTTAATTGTTGCAATTGGTCTTTCTTTAGGTGGAACAACTGGTTATGCAATTAACCCTGCACGTGATTTAGGTCCGAGAATCGCACATGCGATCTTGCCGATTCCAGGAAAAGGTCCATCGAATTGGAAGTATGCTTGGGTGCCAGTCGTTGGTCCAATTTTAGGCGGGGCATTTGGCGGTGTTTTCTACAATGCAGCCTTTAAAGCGAACGTCACTCCAGCCTTTTGGATTGTAAGCGTTATTTTAGTTGTGGTATTGTTAGGACTCTATGTCACTACGAAAAACCAAACAAATGCTGTAAATGAAAGTATGTAAGGGGAGGAAAACATCATGACAAAAGAAAAATATATTCTTGCATTAGATCAAGGGACAACAAGCACAAGAGCGATCTTATTTGATCAAGAAGGCAAAATTGCACATACAACTCAGAAGGAATTTAATCAATACTTTCCGAACCCAGGCTGGGTAGAACACAATGCAAATGAAATTTGGAGCTCTGTTCTATCGGTCATTTCAACTGCTTTAATTGAATCAGGAATTGAAGCAGACCAAATCGCTGGTATCGGAATTACGAACCAGCGTGAGACAGCGGTTGTTTGGGATAAACATACAGGCGCACCTATTTACAATGCCATTGTTTGGCAGTCAAGACAAACGTCTGGCATTTGTGAAGAGTTAAAAGAACAAGGACACAATGAAACGTTTAGAAATAAAACAGGTCTTCTCATTGATGCTTATTTCTCAGGTACAAAGGTAAAATGGATCTTAGACAATGTAGAAGGTGCCCGTGAGAAAGCAGAAAATGGTGACTTACTGTTTGGCACAATTGATACTTGGCTGATTTGGAAGATGACAGGCGGTAAATCACACGTCACAGATTACTCCAATGCGTCCAGAACATTAATGTTCAACATTTACGATTTGAAATGGGATGAAGAATTACTTGATATCCTTGGCGTACCGGCTTCTATGCTTCCAGAGGTGAAACCATCTTCACACATTTATGGTGAAACAACAGACTATCACTTCTTTGGCAGAAATATTCCGATTGCAGGAGCGGCGGGAGATCAGCAGGCTGCTTTATTCGGTCAGGCTTGCTTTGAAGAAGGAATGGCGAAGAACACATATGGTACAGGATGTTTCATGTTGATGAATACAGGGGAAAAAGCCATTAAGTCGGATCATGGTTTATTAACGACGATTGCATGGGGCATTGACGGCAAAGTTGAATATGCTTTAGAAGGAAGTATTTTCGTTGCTGGCTCAGCGATTCAATGGCTGCGTGATGGACTCAGAATGTTTAAAGACTCGAAAGACAGCGAAGCTTATGCAGAGCGCGTTGAGTCAACAGATGGCGTATACGTCGTTCCGGCATTCGTTGGTCTAGGCACACCATACTGGGATAGTGATGTCAGAGGCGCTGTGTTTGGGTTAACACGCGGTACTTCAAAAGAGCACTTTGTCCGTGCAACGTTAGAATCACTTGCTTATCAAACGAAAGATGTGTTAGATGCGATGGAAAAGGATTCAAACATTTCATTAAAAACATTGCGTGTTGATGGCGGAGCTGTAAAGAATGATTTCTTAATGGGCTTCCAAAGTGATTTACTGGATGTGCCTGTAGAGCGTCCAGAAATTAATGAAACGACGGCACTCGGTGCGGCCTATCTTGCGGGAATAGCAGTTGGCTTCTGGAACGACCGTTCAGACATTGCAAAACAATGGAACCTTGACAAGCGCTTTGATCCTAAGATGGAAGAAGACAGCCGTGACTCGTTATACAGCGGGTGGAAAAAGGCTGTAAAAGCAGCTCAAGCTTTCAAATAAACCAAAAGTATGGTATACTTCAAGTAAGTTAATAGAACGGTTGGAGAACTGGAGAGACCGCAGGCACCGAAGTGTAGAAATACGCTTTGGGTGTTTGCGGTCTCTTTTTCTTTACCGTACAACATGGGAGGAACAAGAGATGACTTTTTCTAGCTTAGAAAGAGAACAAATGCTGCAGGAAATGACAAAAAAACCATATGATGTGTTTATCATTGGTGGGGGTATAACAGGCGCGGGTACAGCACTTGACGCGGCTTCACGAGGAATGCGTGTCGGTCTTGCAGAAATGCAGGATTTCGCAGCAGGTACGTCTAGCCGCTCAACGAAACTAGTGCACGGTGGACTTCGTTATTTAAAACAATTTGAAGTGAAAATGGTCGCAGAGGTCGGTAAAGAGCGTGCCATTGTATATGAAAATGGTCCTCATGTGACAACACCAGAATGGATGCTTCTTCCGATGCATAAAGGCGGCACATTCGGTAAGTTTTCAACATCCATTGGGCTTAGAGTGTATGACTTTTTAGCTGGCGTCAAGCATAGTGAACGCAGAAGCATGCTAAGTGCGAAGGAAACACTTGCAAAAGAACCGCTTGTGAAAAAGGACGGTTTAAAAGGCGGCGGCTACTATGTTGAATACCGTACAGACGATGCACGCCTTACAATCGAAGTCATGAAAGAGGCTGTGAAATTCGGAGCAGAAGCGGTCAACTATGCGAAAGTAAAAGAATTTATTTATGATAAAGGCAAAGTGGTCGGTGTTGTCATTGAAGATGTCATGACGCAGAAAACCTACGATGTATATGCGAAGAAAATCGTCAATGCGACAGGTCCGTGGGTCGATCAGCTAAGAGACAAGGATCACTCAAAAGAAGGGAAGCACTTACAGCATACAAAAGGGATTCACTTAGTATTCGACCAATCAGTCTTCCCATTAAAACAAGCGATCTACTTTGACACACCTGATAAACGGATGGTCTTTGCGATTCCAAGAGAAGGCAAAACGTACGTTGGTACAACAGATACAGTGTACAAAAAGCAGCTGGAACATCCGCGTATGACAAAAGCAGATCGTGATTATGTCATCAAAGCGATTCAATACATGTTCCCTGATCTCAATATTACAGAAAAAGATGTAGAATCTAACTGGGCTGGTCTTCGTCCACTTATTCATGAAGAGGGCAAAGACCCTTCAGAAATTTCTCGTAAGGATGAAGTGTGGACATCATCTTCAGGCTTAATCACCATTGCTGGCGGTAAATTAACAGGCTACCGCAAAATGGCTGAGCACATTGTGAATCTTGTACGTGATGGACTAAAAGAAGAAACAGGCAAAGACTTTGGACCATGTAAAACAAAGCATATGCCAATTTCAGGCGGTCATGTAGGCGGATCAAAAAATATGGCTGCCTTTGTCCAAGCGAAAACAGCAGAAGGAGCATCTGTTGGTCTAACAGAACCAGTTGCTCAAAAACTTGCCGAAAAATATGGCTCAAATGTCAGCAGTCTTTTCAAACGTGTAGAGCAGCTTCAAGGTGAAGCAGACAAACGAAACATTCCAGCGTATGTACTCGCAGAGCTTGTCTATGCAATCGAAGAAGAATTAGCTGTTACCCCTGTCGATTTCTTCTTAAGAAGAACAGGAAGTCTATTATTTAATATCAACTGGGCAAAAAAATATGCACAGCCTGTCGTTGATTATATGGCAGAGCGTTTTGGCTGGGATGAAGAAGTCAAACAGAAGCATCAAACAGAATTAGATCAACTATTCCATGAAGCAGTTGTACCGCTTGATGCTGAATAAAAGAAAAGCCGCTAAGGGCTAAAATCAAGTATATTTTAGCCCTTTGTCAACAATCTGAAGCCGATCAAGTATCGGCTTTTTTTATTTGTTCATCATTTTCTTCATCTCCCAACGATATAGCATGACATAAAGGTTGATTCCATATAAAATAACAGGAGAGGTTATTTTATTGATGATAAGAGCTGGGAGGACGACCATGAGTTGGAAGAGGAATTATGAGCGATGGATCAATGAGAAGCACCTGGATACTGAGCTAAGGGAATGGCTGGAGGCACATCAAGATGATCAACAAGCACTTGAAGACTGTTTCTACAAAAACCTTGAGTTCGGCACTGGAGGAATGCGCGGGGAGATTGGTGCTGGCACGAACCGAATGAATGTGTACACGGTTCGTAAAGCATCTGCAGGCCTTGCTGCGTATATTGCGAAACATGGAGAGGATGCAAAAAGAAGAGGCGTCGCCATTGCATATGATTCACGCCATAAATCGCCTGAATTTGCGATGGAAGCAGCCAAAACTCTTGCTTCACAGGGCATCCAAACATACGTATTTGACGAACTGCGTCCAACACCAGAGCTCTCCTTTGCTGTTCGAGAGCTGAATGCATTTGCTGGGATTGTCGTAACAGCAAGTCACAATCCACCAGAATATAATGGCTATAAAGTATATGGAGAAGACGGCGGACAGCTGCCACCATTTCAGGCAGATCAAGTCATTCAAGAAGTAGATGCAATAGAAAATGAACTGTCGATTTCAGTTGATTCAGAAGAAACGTTAAAACAACAAGGGCTGATCAAGATGATCGGAGCAGAAATCGATCATGCTTATATTGAAAAATTAAAAACGATCAGTGTCCACCCTGAGCTGGCAGGTGAGGTCGATGTTAAAGTCGTTTTCACACCGCTTCATGGTACGGCCAACCAGCCTGTCCGAAAAGGACTTCAAGCTTTAGGCTATCAGCATGTAACCGTTGTGCCTGAACAGGAAAGACCAGATCCGCAATTTTCAACAGTGACATCACCAAACCCAGAAGAGCATGCAGCATTTGAGTATGCCATCAAGCTTGGCGAAAAGCAGAATGCCGATATCCTCATTGCAACAGACCCAGATGCGGATAGGTTAGGTATTGCGGTCAGAGATCATGATGGAGAGTTTACCGTCTTAACAGGCAACCAAACAGGAGCCCTATTGCTCCATTATTTATTGTCTGAAAAACAAAAGCTTGGTCAGCTGCCGCCTCGTCCTGTTGTGATGAAAACGATTGTCACAAGTGAGCTCGGGCGTGCTGTTGCTTCCGCATTTGGTGCCCATACGATGGACACACTGACCGGCTTTAAGTTTATCGGAGAAAAAATCAGGCAATTTGAAGAGAGTGGAGAATACACATTTCAATTCGGGTACGAAGAAAGCTATGGCTATTTGATCGGCGACTTTGCCCGAGATAAAGATGCGGTGCAAGCAGCGCTGTTAGCTGTCGAAGTTGCTGCTTTCTATAAAAAACAAGGCAAGTCCTTGTACGATGCGCTTGTTGATATTTTCAAGGAGTTTGGATTTTACCGGGAAGGGTTAAAGTCGTTAACCTTAAAAGGAAAAGAAGGCGCAGAGCAAATTTCAGCGATCCTTCATACCTTTAGAACAAATCCGCCAGCTGCTATTGCGGGTCAGCGCATCACTGTCATCGAGGATTACCAATCAAGTCAAAGACACCTCGTTTCCGAAAAGAAAGAAGAAACCATTCATCTGCCAGCATCAAACGTGCTGAAGTATTTTCTTGAGGATGGCTCGTGGTTCTGTTTAAGACCTTCCGGCACTGAGCCTAAAGTGAAATTTTATATGGCTGTCAAAGGTACATCGTTAACAGATAGCGAAGAAAAGCTGAAGCATTTGTCAGAAGAAGTGATGAAAGTCGTTTATGAAATCGTGGAAGAAACAGCTAAATAAACAAACAAGGCCATCGTGAATGCATGATGGCTTTTTCTCCATCAAAAGGATGAGAAAAAATCATCCTTTTAGAGAAAGAACCGGCAGAATGCTCATGATATAATGAGCGTAATGAAAAGAGAAGGCAGCAAAGGCCGGGGGTAAACAGTATGGGAGAATACCAAGAGAAGGTTGAGACATTAAAAACGTTAAAAGAAATTGCTGAAAAGCTAAATGAAGGCACGGAAATGAAAGAAACGCTTCATGAAGTGCTTCATATGTTGATGGATATCACAGGCTTTCACTCAGCATGGATTTATTTTATAGAAAAAGACGGCTCGTATGAACTGATGGCAGAGGTCTCCTTACCCGAAGCGCTGGCAAAGCATCAAAAAGAGCTCATGTGCCAAAACGATTGCTATTGCATCAATCGATACACAAAAGGTTCACTCCAATCAGCCACAAACATTATGAATTGTAAACGCATCGAAACGGCGATGAAAAAGCAGCTCGGGGATACTGAAGGAATTACGCATCATGCGACGGTTCCCCTCAAAGCATGTAAGCGTACGTTCGGATTATTGAATGTGGCGGCAAAAGGAAAAGTCACATTTACGCAAGAAGAATTGAACTTGCTTGAAAGCATTGCGCTTCAAATTGGTACGGCTATTCAACGGATGAAGCTTGTGCAAAACGAACATCAGCATGCTCTTTTGGAAGAAAGAAACCGGCTTGCACAGGACTTGCATGATTCCGTTAACCAAATGCTATTTTCAGTTAGTCTGACGGCGAAAGCCGCCCGTCAAATGACAAACGATCAGAATTTAGGGGAAATGATTGATTTTATTCAGCATTTGTCACAAGATGCACTGGTTGAAATGCGGTCACTCATTTGGCAGCTAAGGCCAAGAGGACTTGAAAAAGGATTCACAACAGGGATTCAAGAATATGCAAAACTTTTAGGATTACGCTGTACATTATCGTTATCAGGCTGTATGGAGATGGATCATACCCAGCATGAAACGTTGTTTCGAGTATGCCAGGAAGCGCTGAATAATTGTCAAAAACATGCGGAAGTAGAGGAAGTTAAGGTCCAGCTTGAACAATCAAAAGACACGTTTGAGATGAAAATCATCGACCACGGAAAAGGGTTTCAGTATGACGAGCAAATGAGCCTTCCCTCACTCGGTCTGAAAGGGATGTCTGACCGCATCAAAAGAGCTGGAGGGACATTTTGTATAGAGTCTGAGCTCGGTAAAGGAACCACTATTCAAGTAAAGGTGCCATTTTCTCAAGAAAGGAAGGGGTCGTCATGAGAGTCGTCATTGCAGATGATCATCATATTGTGAGAAAAGGGCTTGTGTTTTTCCTGCAGACACAGCCTGACGTTGAAATCGTTGGTGAGGCTTCTAATGGAGAAGAAGCATTAGAAATTGTCAGACAAACGCGCCCTGACATCGTTCTCATGGATTTATCGATGCCTGTAATGAATGGCATTGAGGCAACGAAACAAATGACGCTGGAAATGCCTGATACCCGCATTGTGATCCTGACAAGCTATGCGGATAAAGATTATGTTATTCCCGCTATTCAAGCAGGGGCAAAAGCCTATCAGCTCAAGGATGTAGCGCCAGAAAAACTTCTTACGACAATGATTGACGTACAAAAGGACACCTATCAATTAGATGGTCATATCACCAATTTTCTTGTGCAGCATTTAACTGAGCCAAAAGAGCAAAGATGGGAGTTAATGAAAGAGCTGACCAATAGAGAGCGAGATGTCTTATTCGAAATTGCAAAGGGGAAAAGCAATAAAGAAATTGCCTCATCTTTGTTCATTTCTGAAAAGACTGTCAAAACGCACGTATCTCATGTATTATCAAAACTAGAGCTGGCAGATCGTACCCAAGCGGCTCTGTATGCAGTGGATTATCAAAAAAGTCAGCCCAAAGAGCTGCTATAACAGAAGGGAATTTAGTCGTTATGCTAAAACTTTTAAGCAGCACACATTCAGTTCAATGAATTGAATAAAAGAGCACAGTTGTTGGTTTATTTGACGTGCCCTTTTGCGTGATAAGAGAAACATGTTCAGTCTAATTTCTATGAGATAAACGTTAAAAGACTTGATGAGTATATGCTCATCAAGTCTTTTTTTATTTTGAAGGTGGTGATAAACCGGCTGACTTGACATTAAAAAAGGAGGAAATGAGCATGGGCACATATGAATTAGTGAGTGATTATCGCCATGATAACGAATTGAAAGAAAGCTTTAATCAATTAGCGATCAAAACTTTTGATTTGGATTTTAGTGACTAGTACAAAAGAGGATCTTGGGATGAAAAATATATTCCTTATCCCTTTGTCCATCACGGGAAAGTGATATCAAACGCTTCCGTTTATCTCATGTCACTAATCAGTGATGGCGAAACGTATCGAGCTGTTCAAATTGGCACGGTGATGACGGATCAAGCCTACCGCAACAAGGGATTAGCGACAAAGTTAATGCAGCATATTATGGATACGTACGAACATGACTGTGGTTTGATTTTTCTTTTTGCCAATGAAACTGTACTGGACTTTTATCCGAAATTCGGCTTTACCCGTTACCAAGAAAGTGAATTTAGCCTCGATATCGGCAAAAGCGTCATTCAAATAAATAAGGACATGCGCTTCAAGCAGCTAACATTGGAACATGACCTGCCATTACTTGAACAGTTCGCAGAAAAACGTCAAACGGGTTCAATGAAATTAGATGCTGAGGATCATGGCAGCTTATTAATGTTCTACTTTACATTGGTTTGGCCGGAGGCCATTTTCTATATTGAAGCATTGGATACGATTGTCCTGATGAATGAAGAAAATGAAACCATACATGTCTTTGATATCATTTCTCTTGAGCCACAAAATATAGAGGAAGTTGTTGCACATATTATGAATGAAACGACGAAAAAAGTGATGTTCTATTTTACACCTGATCCGTCAATTGACGGCTTACACACGGTGAAGGCGCCAAATGATGAGGATGCGCTGTTTGTTTATACAAAACAAGATTGGGCCAAAGACCACTTTATGCTTCCAATTACTGCGCACTGCTAAATGTATGTAAAAAGGCTGATCATCAGCCTTTTTCTTTATGTGTACATCGGTTGTGAATAAACTTCAGAAGCAGCAGCCTCTGAAGCATGGTCAATGTACTGCAGGAGCCCATATAAACATTTTTCAACATCAGCATCGTTTCGGTTAAATTGATACGCGTGTAAGAAATGCTCAATACGTTTCGAGAGCAAGTCATCTTGCGTACGTACCATAAGAATAAGTAAATTATCCCACTGCGAGCGATGCGTATAATAAAGTGCTTTATCATAATCCGCCACATTCATTAAACCTTCTCCTTTCCCTTGAGAAGTCCTCATTAGTTTGCTCGGAACATATCGACATTTTCAGGGGAAAAGTTGGTGTCCGCATCAATCGTGTACCGGGAATTATAGGCTGAATAAATGCTTCATGTATGAAAATGGATCGATCAGCAAAACATAAACAAAATATACATGAAAGTGAGATCAATGATATCATGCAGCCGAAATGGTGGGTGCCGTTTGCAGCGGGAATGGTTTTGTTTGGCAGTTTCATGATCCATCCTGCAACAAATGCAGCGATGCAGCCTGTTGAAAATTGGGAAAGACTTGCGTACACAGCGCTGCAAGAGGAATATGAAGGCGCCGCTTTAAACGATTATCAATATATCGGGCGTACACAAGTAAATGAAGATCAGACAAAAGATGTCTTTCGCGTCACAGTGAAGGAAGGCTCAACGCTTTTTGCTGCGCATGCAGAAATCTATTTTCACCCGGTCACCGGTCATTTGATTAGTATTAACGTATTCCGGCTATAAAAAAAGCACCTCTATTAAAGAGGTGCTCCAGCGTGGAGACAAACCCTTGCATTCGTTGTGTGCTGGTGCTCACATCACAAATGCGCGCCAATACTCGTCCTTCCTAGGGCTGCAAAGGTTTTCTATTCCGCTGAAAAGAAGACAAAGGGGCTAAAATCAAGATCTTTTTAGCCCTTTGTCAACATTCTTAAGCCATTATTTCATGCTTCCTTGCAGGTATGAGCGGATATCTACGCCAAGTGAATCGGCTAATCGTTGTCCATAATCTTCATCTGCACGATAGAAGTTGCAGATCGCAAGTAATTTTGTTTTGTCATTTACGTCTTTCAGGTCAGCTGTTAGGTTTTTGATCAATGCTTGTTTCTCTTCTTCTGAGTAGCTTCGATATTTTTCCCCAGCTTGTTTGAAGTCGTTTGGTTTTTCAATTTTTTGTCTCACCATTCGATCACCGTGAAGAACTTGTTCGCTTTCTTTGTAGTGAGGATTTTCTTTTGGCTGATCATCGTAACGGTTTGGTTCATAGTTAATATGACCGCTTGGACGAGTCGTTGTCATAAAGCCATCCTGCTGATTATTGTGTACAGGTGCATAAGGACAGTTCACCGGAATACGCATATAGTTGGCACCAAGACGATGACGCTGCGTATCTGGATATGAGAACAGACGGCCTTGAAGCAGTTTATCTTCAGATGCTTCAATTCCTGGAACAAGTGCACTTGGTGTGAAAGCAGATTGCTCTGTTTCAGCAAAGAAGTTCTCAGGATTGCGGTTCAGTGTCATGCGTCCTACTTTTTGAAGCGGGTAATCTTCTTCGCTCCATGTCTTTGTTGGATCACAAGGATCATAATCAAGATCATCATAATCGCTCAGCGGCATCAACTGCACATATAAGTCCCATGCCGGGTAGTTGCCATTTTCAATCCTGTCATATAAGTCTCTTGTCGCATGCTGGAAATCATTTGCTTGGATTTCTGCTGCTTCTTCCATTGATAAATTGTGAATACCTTCTGAAGGTCTCCAGTGATATTTCACATATTTTGTTTCTCCATATTTGTTGACCCATCTAAATGTATGCACACCAGAACCGCGCATTTCAGCGTAGCTCGCAGGAATTCCTTCATCAGAGAAGAGCCATGTGAGCATATGAGTGGATTCAGGTGTTAAGGTCATAAAATCCCAATAACGGTCAGGATCTTGAATATTGGTTACAGGATCTGGCTTGAGAGAGTGAACCATATCAGGGAATTTCAATGCATCACGTATAAAGAAGATCGGCAAGTTGTTACCAACTAAATCATAGTTGCCTTCTTCTGTGTAAAATTTGACAGCAAAGCCGCGCGGATCACGCAATGTTTCAGGTGAACCTTTAGGATGAATAACGGTTGAGAAGCGAACAAAAACATCTGTCTGTTTTCCTTCTTCACTTAAAAAGGCAGCTTTTGTATGTTTCTCCATGCTATTTTCAACTTCAAACACACCATAAGCGCCGGCGCCTCTTGCATGAACGACACGCTCTGGAATACGTTCACGATCGAAGTGTGCAAGTTTTTCAATCAAATGGTAATCATCAAGAAATGTAGGTCCGCGGTGACCAGCTGTTCTTGAGTTTTGGTTATCGCCAACAGGTACGCCTTGGTTCGTTGTCAAATTTTTATGATTTGAATTTGTCATTCTTTTTCTCCTCCTGTAAACAAAAAAATGGTTTCTAGCAATCTATATACCCTAATTATATTGAATCAAACATGATAGTCAATATCTATTTATAATAATTTTAAATTAATTATTATTACAAGGAGGTAAAGAAAAAGACGAAAGAATAGAATTCTTTCGCCTAAAGGAGGAGCTCTCTAAGAGCATCTTTGTTTTGAGTTAAATCTTTTAATGTGTATTGGTCAAGTACGCGCAAGTAAGCAGTAAGTGCTTCATGAAGTACATGCTTTAATGAACAAATCGGGGAGATGATACAGTTGTTTTTGCTTGGATCAAAGCATTCAACCATGACTAAATCATCCTCTGTATAACGGACAACCTCTCCAATGTTAATGCTTTCTGGGCTTTTCCCAAGCCTAATCCCGCCATTTCGCCCACGTATTGTTTCTACATACCCTCGTTTTCCAAGATGGTAAATCACCTTTGTCAGATGATTTTTAGAGATGCCATAAACATCGGCGATCTGCTGAATATTTGACAGTTCATTGTTCTCTCTTGATGCTAAATAAATGAGTACTCTTAATGAGAAATCTGTATAATTCGTTAGTTTCATTTTGACGACCTCTAAACCTGATAGAGTTTTGTATCATCGTAACACACTTTAGACAAAAACTGTTCGAGAAAGTGTTAAATGTGACAACATTTAAAACATGTATTATAAATATTGCTTTTATAAGCTGTCATCCATTACGATAAAGATGTATTTAAAATACATCTTTTGAAAGAAGGAATAACGATGTTATCTAAAGATCAAATGAATGCCATTAAACAATCAGCCCCTTTATTAAAAGCCGAGGGAACCAAACTTGTGACTGTTTTTTATCAAAATATGATTCGTCAGCATCCAGAGCTACTCAATCAATTCAATAAAACAAACCTTATGAACGGAAGTCAGCCAGAGGCGCTTGCTGCAACACTATACCAAGCTGCACTGCATATCGATCGATTAGAAGAATTACTTCCTGCGGTCAAACAGATTGCCCATAAGCATGTCAGTGTGATGGTCAAAGAAGAGCAATATCCAATCGTCGGATTTCACCTAATTGAAGCGATGAAAGAAGTGTTTGGTTTAACGGAAAAAGATGACACACTTTTAGCTTGGAAGGCGGCATATGACATCATTGCGAATATCTTTATTACGATTGAAGCAGAAATGATGGAGGAGAATGTAAAACAAACAGGCGGATGGTCAGATGTGAAACCGTTTGTGATTAAGAAAAAAGTACAGGAATCTCCAGCACTGATCTCCTTTTATTTAGTACCAGAAGATGAGTCAGAGCTGCCAATGTTTGAAGCCGGCCAATACATTACGGTTCAGGCAGATATGCCGGGTGAGGCTTATATGTGCAGCAGACAATACAGCTTATCAGATCAGCATCATCCATCTTATTACCGCATCACAGTGAAGCGCGATGGTCATGTGTCTACATTTTTGCATGATGAAATGGAAGAAGGAGACGTTCTTCAAGTGAGTATGCCGCAGGGAATGTTCTGCTTGCAAGAAGACACAAAAGAGCCTGTTTATTTCATTAGTGCGGGTTCTGGCGTCACACCAATGATCGGTTTATTGAAAACAGCAGCGCAAAACAGCCAGCCATTTACAATGATTCATGCAGATCGATTAGAGGATGTCACCGCTTTTGAACATGAATTTGAAAGCGTTCTAGCTTCAGCTCCTCATGGCCGCATCCTCTTATGTAATGAACAATTTGCGCAGTCTGGTAAAGGTGAGCTTGTTGAAAAGGCAGCTTCCCGCATTGACCGTCCATTCCTTCAATCAGTGGTTGGTGAAGGGAAAGGTCAATTTTATCTATGCGGTTCCCCGGTGTTTACACAAGAGATGATTTATATACTAAAAGAGCTGGGAATTCCAGAACAGAATATACATTTCGAGTCATTCGGTGGGCAGTCCACAAAAGAAATGGAAGTCGTCTAAACGAATGGCGGAACATCATGTTTTTTTAGATGCGCTCATATAGTAGGGATAAGTCCGATGAGGAGGGATGGTTTCCTTGAGCGTATCAGAAAAACGTCTTTTACAAAGAGCCATTGATGAAATTACAGAAATTGCAGAAGGATTTGGTCTAGATTTTTATCCGATGAGGTATGAAATCTGTCCCGCGGAAATTATTTATACGTTCGGTGCATACGGAATGCCAACACGATTCAGCCACTGGAGCTTCGGGAAACAATTTCATAAAATGAAGCTTCATTATGATTTAGGATTAAGCAAAATTTATGAGCTGGTCATCAATTCAAATCCTTGCTACGCCTTTCTACTTGATAACAACACGCTTGTTCAAAATAAATTAATTGTGGCTCATGTACTGGCTCACTGTGACTTCTTCAAAAATAATTGCCGTTTTCAAAACACAAAACGAGACATGGTAGAAAGTATGTCAGCAGCGGCAGAGCGGATCAAGGAATATGAGCACCTTCATGGAACAAAAGAAGTTGAATCCTTTTTAGACGCCGTATTGGCTCTTCAGGAGCATATTGATCCGTCTCTTGTACGTTCAAAACTAAGCTGGAATATCGGCGATGAAGAAGAATATGAAGATGACAAACCAAAGCGTCAGACGCCGTATGATGATTTGTGGGGAATGGATGAGCCGAAAATACGTGAGAAAAAGAAAATCGCCAAGCCATTTCCGCCAAAGCCGGAAAAAGATATTTTACTCTTTATTGAGGCGCACTCCCGGGAGCTAGAGCCGTGGCAGCGTGACGTCCTCACGATGCTGAGAGAGGAAATGCTCTATTTTTGGCCGCAGCTAGAAACAAAGATTATGAATGAAGGCTGGGCATCGTATTGGCATCAGCGGATTATGCGAGAGCTTGATTTGGATTCAAGTGAATCGATTGAGTTTGCCAAATTAAATGCTGGCGTGGTGCAGCCGTCAAAAACGGGCATCAATCCTTACTATTTAGGTCTGAAGATTTTTGAAGATATCGAAGAGCGCTATGACAACCCATGTGAAGAATTAAAAAAAGCAGGGGTGACAGAAGGATCAGGCCGCAGCAAAATGTTTGAAGTCAGGGAGATTGAATCAGATATTTCCTTCATTCGAAATTACTTAACAAAAGACCTTGTGATGAGAGAAGATTTGTACTTGTTTCAAAAACAAGGGAGAGATTATAAAGTCATCGATAAAGAATGGAAGGCTGTTCGTGATCAGCTAGTCAGCATGAGGGTCAATGGCGGTTTTCCTTATTTGACCGTGATGGATGGCGACTATTTAAAAAACAACGAACTCTATATTAAACATTGGTATGAAGGCATTGAACTAGATCTGAAATACTTAGAAAAAGTACTCCCATATTTGCACCAGCTATGGGGAAGAAGTGTGCATATCGAATCCATTCTTGAAGGAAAAGAAGTCATGTTTTCGTATGATGGAAAAGGGGTTCATAGAAAATATCTCGCATAAAAAAATCAAAAAAAGATGTCTCTGAGCAGACATCTTTTTTTGCCGATTTTATTGGTTTTTCAGCAGTTTGAAAATGTGTTTTGCTTGATCAGTGTTTTCCATCAGACCTTTTAGCTTTTGGCTTGTTGGGCCATACGCAAAGAATGGCACTTCATCACCCGTATGACCTGATGTGGTCCAGCCTGTATGAGATCTCACGTTGATCACTTCTTCAATCGCATCATCAATTTTAACAGCATCCTTTGTTTCAGCAGCCTTTTGAATGGAGGCCATTTCTTCTTTTGTGAAATCAAGATCGATATATTGTTTTAGCGCTGATTCAACAGTCATGCCATTGACGATTTTGTTTGCGATAAAATCAGGGGTCTTTTTCGCTGCTTTTACCGGTTTATAATCCCAGCTGCCCGAGCCGTCTGCCCCAAAGGAGAGTCCGCCAGTTGAATGATCGGCAGTGGTGATGATTAACGTATTTTTATCCTTTTTTGCAAAACGAATCGCTTCTTCAAATGCTTTTTCAAAATCCTTCATTTCACTCATGGCACTCACAATATCATGATCATGTCCAGCCCAGTCAATTTGGCTGCCTTCAACCACAAGGAAAAATCCATTTTTGTTTTTAGACAGCTGTTTAATAGCTGAGGATGTCATGTCTTGCAGGGAAGGGGTCTTTTTATCACGATCAATCGCTTTATCAAGACCGCCATCTGCAAAAATGCCTAACACCTTTTGATTTTTGTTTTTTTGTAAGGCCTCTTTATTGGTGACATAATCATAGCCAGCTTGCTTAAATTCCTTCGTTAAATCACGATCCTTTCGGACAAAATCGACGAGACCTCCGCCAAGCATGACATCGACTGTATGCTGTTTACCGATTTTTTCATCGAAGAAATCATCAGCGATGGATGCTGTGTTTTTTCTCGATACATCGTGAGCCGCATACGCAGCAGGAGTGGCATTTGTTAATTCAGAGGTCACGACAAGTCCCGTAGATTTTCCCTTCCGTTTTGCTTCTTCTAGAACTGTTTTTAATTTTTTGCCCTTTTTATTTACACTGATTGCATTGTTGTAAGTCTTTTTACCAGTTGCCATAGCTGTACCAGCTGCGGCAGAATCAGTGATATTGCTTTTCGAATCATTAGGGTATGTTTTGTGCATGCCAGTGAGGTAAGGGTCAAACGCTGTTTGTTTTGAAAGGTCTCCGTTGTGCTTAAATGAGCGGTAAGTTGAAAGGTACGGTGTTCCCATGCCATCCCCGATCAGCACGATCACATTTTGCACGTCATTTTTGGGCTTCTTTTTAGCCTCTGCTTTGTCCGCTTGTCCAAATTCAATTCCTGAAAAAATGCCAATCGATAGCACAGATGCTGCCGCCACTGCAGCGATTTTCGTTTTCGAGCTTTTCAACACACTCATTCATTTTGCCTCCTCATTGTTTATGTATCGCTCTTACGTTTACAATGGTAGAGCAGAATTGTGGATTCCCATTTACAGGATCGTAAAAATCCCTTTAAAATTGTAAAGGTCCACTTTACATAGAATGAGCCAAAAAGAGAAATGAATGTATCATTTATCCATGACAAGATGCATTTATTTTGTCATGATTGTGTAATGAAAATGAAATATAAAGAACCCTAAAAAAAAATAAATTTTGCCGAATTAATAAGCATAATGTCGTAGGAAGTCAAGACTATTTCTTCTGGTATTTGATCCTTATAATAGTAAGTAGATAAAAATTCGGATCACGATAGATACATACAGGAGGAACAAATGAAAAAACAATTGATCACAGCTGCAAGTGCAGTTCTACTTGGGACGACATTATTTGCCGGAGCTGCCTCAGCACAATCAGTAAAAGTTCAAAAAGGTGACTCTCTTTCTGTTCTAGCGAAAAAATATAAGACAAGCGTGAGCAAGATTAAATCAGACAATAAGCTGAAATCTAACACGATATATATTGGACAAACGTTAAAAGTAAATGGTACTGCCGCTAAAAAAACAACGAAAACATCAAAAACAACAACAAAAGTAAAAGCGGCGTCAGCGACAGCCACTCATAAAGTTGTGAAAGGTGATACATTATCGAAAATCGGCAAAAAGTACGGCATGACTGTAAAAGAGCTGAAATCGTTAAATAAACTCAAAACAAACCTGATCAAAATTGGGCAAAAGCTAAAGGTCAAAAAGACGTCTAAAAAAGTAAAGACAACACCTGTTAAAGAAAAAACAGTTTCTGTTTCTTCTTTAAACACGTCTAAGCTTGTTTCGGATGCTAAAGCGTACAATGGCACACCATATAGATGGGGTGGAACGACACCAAAGGGCTTTGATTGCAGTGGATTTATGTGGTATATCATTAACAAGCAAAAAAAGATTTCAAGACAAACAACTGAAGGTTTCTGGGGATCAATGAAAAGCGTATCTTCTCCAAAGGTTGGCGATTTTGTGTTCTTTACAACATATAAATCGGGTCCATCTCACATGGGTGTCTACATTGGGAACAACAAGTTTATTCATGCTGCTTCCGATGGTGTGACGATCAGTGATATGAATTCAAGCTACTGGAAGCCGATTTACCTTGGAGCGAAAACATTTGTGAACTAATTTATTTTAAAAGACTGCTTATGAAGCAGTCTTTTTTATTTGCGCTGTAGAATGAAGAAAATAAATCGATAGAAAAAGCCCGTGTTACTTGGCATTAGTCAAGTAACACGGGCTTTTCATTTTGAGAGCGGCTTAAAAGCCTAATTGAAGATCGACATCGATCGATACGATGGCATAGACACATAAAATGACAAAGATATTCAGTACGACACCGAGGAACCCAGGGCCCGTACGGCCTTTTTTAATGAACAGTTCAATTATGCCAAATGGAACTGCGGCCATTGCAAAAGGGAGCATCTGAAAAGAATAAAATGTCACATTACTGATAATGGCGAGGTTCAGCATGAGCAGGGATAATATCGCTGTACCGACAGAAATCCAGCCAAATACATTATGCTCTTTAAAAATTCTTACCAATTCCATAATTCCACCTCGCTCACTTTTGCCGTTTTAATGCGTTTTGTCTTCACAAATTTCTCGATTTCTTTCGAAGGACCTGTGATTACAGAGCCATAAATCGTGACACCATTTTGGTTGATATAGCGTATTCGGTTTGACAGATCCAATTCAGGTCTGCCAGAGATCGTTTTTGCCCAGGTTGGGTGCTGATTGACATAAGCAAGGGCATCTTTAAATTGATCTACCTCTGTTTTTGATGTGTGCTGAAGCTCTTTTAAGAATTCAGAGTCTCTCCCAGGAAAGCCAATTGGCCGCTGATTCCCGCTTAATGAATCCTCTGTTTTAATCGCATTCCAGAGCACTTTCATATCATATTTTTTAGCAAAGGAATAAACGTCCTTTGGTATATACGCTTTGTCATAGGAGACATACACTTCACTGACTGTTCCTTCAGGAAGCTTGTCTAAAGTAGTGAGTGTTTGTTTTTTTGATGCATCTGCCTGAGTAGAAGGATGGGTAAAGAAATCCTCTGTCTCGCGTGCGCTGTCACCATAATATGAGATCGTAGGCTGCTTTAATTTATCGAAGAACATCTCGATTTGCTCACTGCCAATGGCTTCTGTTTTATTGCCAATTTGTTTTTGCAGCTTCAGTTCTGTGTTCATTCCAAAAAGCTTGACTTGGCCTTTTAAATCTTTCATTTCAATTGCCACGTTTGGTTTCGTCAAAGCGACTGTTACAGCGGCTGTTTCCATGAAATGATTCCCTTTGCTCTCTGCTCCGCCAACGCCGTAATATAGATAACTTCCTAATGTACAAAGCGGTAAAATAATAAGTGTAGAGATGACAGCAAGTACAGAAATACGTAAATAAGACTTTCTTTTTCCGTATTGCAAGATGGCTTTTTGCTTTTCAGGACTGATGGAAAAATCGGTCCAATCCGAGCCGTTCAGTTCCTGACTTAAGCGTTTTTCGTTTTCTTCAAGCTCTACTTCAAACGCCATCATTTCTTCCTCGTTCATCTCACCATTATTATATTGTTCCCATCGCTTGTTAAACTCTTCATTCATCATTAACACCTCTGTTATATAGTGCTTTTAGGCGCTGCCTTGCACGAAATAAAACACTTTTAAAATTTGCTTCAGTAATATTCATGACCTTGGATGCTTCCTTGTAATTCAGTTCCTTTAAATAATACAATGTCAACGCTTCCTTGTAGTTATCTGGAAGCTGTTCCAAATACATGTTGAGGACTTCTTTTATTTCAACCTGTTCAGCAGGGCTTTGTACAGACGTTTGTAAAAGGCCGCCAATAAGATCATCCGATATGGTCACTTCTTTTTTATGTTTCCTGACATAATCAATAAAAGCATTTCGTGCCACCTGAAATAACCAAGGTTTCACTTTGCTATGGTCGTAGGAATGAATATGTATATAAGCACGCATAAAGGTTTCCTGCAATAAGTCTTCTGCCAAATGTTTGTCTTTTGTCATGGAGAGCAGAAACCTGTAAACATCGTTCATATACATTTGATAAATTTCATCGATCGTCACTGATTTTTCTCCCCTCTATGTTATAAACGCATAAGAAAGGCATAAAGTTGCACGAAACTTCTCAATACCGTACAATACTCATCTCTTTCGCCGAATCAAAATCATTTCTCCTTATCATAGCGAAATTTGCGCCATTTATAAAGCATTTTCAATAGAACAAATCAGGAAAAAACCTTAAAAAACGACAAAATTGGACACAATTCTTCTTCTATTCTCTCCTAAAACCATAGACCTGAATACAGAAAGAACGATGATTCTGAATGAAAAATGATGTGATGGTTTGATTGTTTCAAAAAAATTAGTACCAGGTAATAAAAAATTTGTTATAATAGAAACAAATCCTTCATTTTTCAAACAAAGGAAGTGCACTATGTATAAATTTTCAGGCTATACCATTAAAGTATTATTTACTCTCCGAGGCGGAATCAAAGTATATCAAAAAGAGAATCTGCCAACGGATCGGGGATTTGTCATTGCATGTACACATGAGGGTTTTGTGGATGTTCTTGCATTAGGCGCAGGGATTCTTCCGTTTGAGATCCACTACATGGCGAAAAAAGAATTGTTTGCAAATAAATGGATCGGTGGATTTTTAAAGAAGATTCATGCCTTTCCAGTTGATCGAGAGAATCCTGGGCCAAGCAGTATTAAAACGCCCATTAAATTATTAAAAGAGGGAAAGATCGTTGGGATTTTTCCAAGCGGAACACGTACAACAGAGGATGTACCTTTAAAAAGAGGTGCGGTTACCATTGCGCAGCTCGGTAAAGCGCCAATCGTTCCAGCAGCGTACAAAGGGCCGTCCAATGCGAAAAGTCTTTTCAAAAAGGGGAAAATGCGCTTAATTATTGGTGAACCGATAGAGCAGTCAGAATTTGAGCATCTGCCGCCAAAAGAACGTTTAGGTGCCATGACTGAAGTATTAAACACGAGAATTAAAGAACTTGAAGCTCAATTAATGGAAAAAGGATAAGAAAAACGACCGCTTGCTTTGGCAAGGGTCGTTTTTTTCTTAAGAAGCGCCTTCTTCAGCGGCTTCTGCTAATTGTTCATTTAACTTTTTGACTTCGATATATACCACATGGTGTCCATCGACTTCATTAATGATAAATTCATAGCCTTGTTCACGAATGGTGTCATTTTTCTCAACTTCATATTTCTGAGTAAGGAACCAGCCGCCGATCGTATCGACTTCTTCGTTATCAAGCTGCGTACCTAAGAGCAGGTTGACTTGATCAACTAGGACCTTTCCATCAAAGATGTAATGGTCTTCTCCAAGTTTACGCACTTCGTTGATTTCATCCATATCGAATTCATCACGAATTTCACCGACGATTTCTTCAAGGATGTCTTCTACAGTCACAAGACCAGCTGTACCGCCGTATTCATCTGATAAAATCGCCATGTGTACACGTTCGCGCTGCATTTTGAGCAATAGATCATGTACAGGAACGGTTTCAATTACATGAATAATTGGATTGACAAACTTTTCGATCGTATCACTTGTAGAACACTCACCGCTAATGCAGGCAGTGAGAACCTCTTTAATGTTCAGAACACCAATCATATTATCTTTATCGCCATCTTCAATTGGATAACGTGTATATTTCTCTACCTTGGTCACCTTCAGCATTTCCTCAATGGTAATATCATGAGGGAAGCTGACAACTTCGGTACGAGGAATCATAATTTCTTTCGCCAGACGGTCATCAAATTCAAAAATTTTATTTACATATTTGAATTCAGACTGGTTAATTTCGCCGCTTTTATAGCTCTCTGATAAAATAATCCGCAATTCTTCTTCAGAGTGCGCCATGTCATGCTCAGAAACTTGCTGAAGACCGAACGCTTTTGTTAACAAACGAGCAGATCCATTTAATACCCAGATAAACGGGAACATCACTTTGTAAAAAATCATGAGCGGTCTAGCAAAAAGAAGAGATACTTGCTCTGCCTTTTGAATGGCGAGTGTTTTTGGTGCAAGTTCTCCAACCACAACGTGTAAAAACGTCATAATACTAAACGCAATAATAAAAGTGACAATAGAACTAGCTGATTGAGGAATGGACAGCTCTACAAATAGTGGAGCAAGCATGTGCGCAATTGTTTCTTCCCCTAACCAACCAATACCAAGGGCGGTAATGGTAATACCGAGCTGACAGGCTGACAGATACTCATCAAGGTGAGTCGTGACATGCTTGACAGCAACTGCTGTTTTATTACCTTCTGCGATTAACTGATCAATTCTTGAGCTTCTTAAGCGAATGATCGCAAACTCTGATGCAACGAAAAATGCGGTTAAAGCTATAAGCAAAGCAACTATAAGTAAATTAACTATGTCCAATTAAGGCCTTCGTTCTGACTTTGAGAACGAAGGTAACACCTCCTGTTTAGTAAAAATTTTAACTTAACAGCAGTAAAAATGATTGGACAGCCGTCATCTTTTCAGGTGTAAGCTGTTCTTTTAATTTTTCACGTTGTTCTGGTTGAAGCTGCTTACAACGTACTAAAATGCGGTCCATATGCTCGTTCATCCGATCGATATCAGAGGTTAAATGGACAAGTTCATCAGGATCTTCCTTTTGTGAAGGGAATTGTTCATCTAATCTGGATTTGATGTCAGAAAGAGCCAATCTCTGCTGTTTGCAAAGAACGATTAATTGTAATCGTTTTAAAGCATGTTCATCGTAATAACGATAATTTGAGCAAGATCTAACAGGCGCAAGCAATCCTAGATTTGTATAATAATCTACAGTACGTTTCGTCACCTGTGCAATCTGTGCTAGTTCACCAATACGATACTTTTTCTCAGCCCCATCTGAACATCTCCTCCTAACCGTCACGTTATAGTTTATGAAAATAGTTTAATATAATTCTAGCCTGAAATACAAGTTAATTGTTCATATTTCCTGCCGATATGAAGAGGAGAGAAGGATTTCTCAGTCTAAATGGTCCTGTCAAATTTCACATAGTGATACAGGAATTTTCAGATTATTTATGGTAAGATAAAATGAAGACCGTTTCATATATATGTAGAGAAGCGGATTTATACGTGAACCGGAGGTGGTTAAGTGGGGCCCTCAATATAGTCTTATTTAATCAGTTAACCGTTTTGCAAAACATAACATCATCAATCAGGAGGTGACTCCTTGTTCTTCTAAGAAAGAGCAAGGTTAAATGGACGATATTGTTAATCTGAGTATAGTCGGTGTTTTGATTGCTTTAACAGCTTTCTTTGTTGCATCTGAATTTGCCATAGTAAAGGTGAGAAGCTCAAGAATTGATCAGCTTGTTGCCGAAGGGTCCAAAAAGGCCATCGTGGCGAAAAAGGTGACATCAAGGCTGGATGAATATTTGTCAGCCTGTCAGCTCGGTATTACAGTGACATCCCTTGGTTTAGGGTGGATTGGTAAGCCAGCTGTAAAAGAACTTTTGGTTCGAGGTTTCGGTTTGACAAACATTCCTGATTCAGCAATCAGCCTGATCTCAGCAACACTTGCGTTCTCTATTATTACCTTTTTGCATGTAGTCGTCGGTGAGCTTGCACCAAAAACACTGGCGATTCAAAAGGCGGAAAAAATGACGCTCTGGCTGTCAGGCCCGCTGCATGCATTTTATATCCTAATGTTCCCTTTCATTTATGTGTTAAACGGGTCAGCTCGGGTTCTAACCAAAATGATGGGCATCGATATGGGGTCTGAAAAAGAACATTCCCATTCTGAGGAAGAATTAAAGATTTTATTATCTGAGAGCTTAAAAAATGGGGAAATCAACCCATCAGAATATAATTATATGAACAAAATTTTCGACTTTGATAATCGAATTGCCAGAGAGATCATGGTCCCGCGGAGAGAAATTTGTGCCATTCCAGAAGATATGCCGCTAGATGAGATTCTCTCCATCATGACGCAGGAGAAGTATACACGCTTTCCTGTGTTTTCAGGCGATAAAGACCATGTCATCGGCATGCTGAACAAAAAGCAGCTCTTTGCAGATCTTGTGTATCAAGTAGAAAAGGATCAATTGAAGATTCAAGATTATATATATCCAGTGATTGAGGTCATTGACACGATTCCTATTCAGGAGCTTCTCGTCAAAATGCAGCGCGATCGAATGCATATGGCGATTTTAACCGACGAATATGGTGGAACGTCTGGACTTGTTACAACAGAAGATATATTAGAAGAGATTGTTGGCGATATTCGAGATGAGTTCGATGAAGATGAGCAGCCGGTTATTCAAAAAAGAGCCGATCATCATTATGTTTTAGATGGCAAAGTCAGATTAGATGAAATTCAAGATTTGATCGGAATGTCATATCATGATGAAGAAATTGATACAATAGGCGGGTTAATCTTAAATGAGAATATTGATATCCGAGAAGGACAATCCATTTATCTTGATGATATTCGGATGAAGGTCTTGGAGATGGATGGACGCTATGTGAAAAAGATCGACCTGAAGAAAGGCGTCACCTCATCAGAAAAAGGAAATGCACGCATAGGGCGTGATATAAAAGAGCCGCTGTTAGTAAACGAAATGACCTTGAGCGAAAAATAAGCTCAAGGTTTTTTTGGGTATTTAGTCTCTTTTTACGAATGTTTGTTCGGGTTATAATGAGAACAAACGTTCGATATAAGGGGGATGAACATGCTTTGGTATGAAACAGCAAGTATCACGGAGAAAAAAAACTCAATGAAACGAATTGAGTTTCATTTGAAGAACTTCAAAAATTACCAGGCGGCGATTTTAAATATCGAAAGACAGCTTGAAAAAAGAAGTACGCATCATTTGGATCACATGACACGGAAGAAGTTAGAAGAGCAAAAAAATCAGTATGAACTCATCGTTGCGTGTGTTGATACAGCACTAAAAGAGTTGGATGAGATAGAGAAGCAGCTCATCGATTACAAATACTTTCGTGATTGGCGTATGGCCAAGTGTGCGATGGAAATCGGCTACAGTGAAAAAACCCTCTTTTTAATGAAGCGCCAGCTTATGGATCAACTGCTTATCAGCTTAGCCGCTATTACCAATATTTAAAAAAGGTGTTGTCCTATTTGATAGAACGCAGAAAAGAGACAGAAAGACCCGATGATTGTCATCAATAAGTAGACAGCAAGTTTTCCGATTTGCCGCTGCTCTAGCATGGTTGCAGATTCTACACTAAATGTAGAGAATGTTGTAAAGCCACCGAAAAAACCTGTTCCAATGATCATAAGCAGCGGATGATTGGCAGTCACGGCACCTGTCAGTATACCTAAACCGGCAGCACCTAATAAGTTGATGAGAATAATACTGTATGGGAAACGAGCATGAGACTTAGATTTCTGTATCGTTTGGCTAATGAAAAAACGAAGGGCGCTGCCGATCCCGCCGGCAATAGCTGTATATAAAATGATCATTTATCTGCCTCCTCTCTGCTGCTTATTTTGATGAAAGAGCCGCTGAGCTAACATTAGTCCACATAAGGCAGCGGCTACTCCGGCAATGACTGAGAGCAGGGTGTAGATCACACTTGAAGTGAACTGCCCAGTCTGTAATAAAAGAATCGTTTCTTTTGAAAAAGTGGACATTGTCGTAAAACCTCCGCAAAATCCTGTTCCGATCAAAGCGGCAAGATATTTTTTTCTCTTATGGAACATAAAATATCCTGTTGAAAAACCAAGAAGCAGACTGCCTGTCACGTTTTCAATTAGCGTTGCATAGGGGAATGTTTGGCTGACAACAGTTTGGCTCAGTTCATATCTGCAAAGTGTCCCAATCAGTCCGCCAATAAATACGGCAAGATATGCTTTCATTTACATCATTTCTCCTTTAGAAAAAATGGCGGGTGATCCGTCACGACACCATCAACGGGATATTTTTTGATCCGATCAGCTGTTTTTTGATCTTTCACAGTCCATATAAACACATCCATCCCGAATGCGTGGATGCGGTCTATCCACCATTTATTGATCATCGTTTTCTTCATATTAAGACAATTTGCAAACGAGCTGTATGCCGTTAACTTTCTTTTCGTCAGTTTAAATGCATTAGGCTTTATAATCAAAGCTGTTCGAAGAGAAGGGGCGAATGCTTTGATTCTTTGCAGTGCATGATCATCAAAAGATTGAATCATGATGTGACGAGAATAGGCAAAACGATTGATGATGTCGGCAACTGCCTTTTCAATTCCTATCTGCCGTTTTGGATGTTTGATCTCGATCAATATCCCAATCCGCTGACTGTATCTTTCAAGAATTTCTTGTAATGTCGGAATTCGTTCATTCGTGTACTGTTGGTCAAACCAGCTTCCTGCGTCCAGTTTTTTCAGCTGATCAAGTGTATAGCTTTTGACGAAGCCGTTTCCGTTCGTCGTTCGGTCAACTGTATCATCATGGATCACGACGACGTGCTGGTCCATTGTGAGCTGTACATCTAATTCAATATAATCTGCACCCTGCTGAACAGCTAAATCAAACGCAGCGATTGTATTTTCTGGGGCAGCGCTTGATGACCCTCTATGCGCGATAATATACATATGCTCCAGCTCCCTGACGTAAGTTCTGGTCTTATCATATCAAATGCTTTCCCGTTTTTCCTTCTTTACTATATGGAGGGAAGAAGAGCAGTATGTAAGGGTGAACGGCATGTGCCGAGAAAGTATGAGGTTTCAAATATGAAAAGTTACAGGAATATCCCAAGCCATGATTGAGTAAATCTGAAGTACATCAATTTTTTCTTCGATCAATTTTGTCCAAATCGTCAGCGTTCGCCAAAATATTAGTGCTTTCGTCATGTTGACTGAAAATTCTGATGTTTTATAATGATGAAAAGGAGGCGAGATGATTGGGTAAAGGGAGAATTAGAGTGGAAGAACGTATTAAGGTCGAAACGGATGCTGAAATGTTTAAAGCGACTCTCCTTGATCAGGCTCAGAAGAAAAAGTAGTTTGCTGCCCGTCGATATGTCTCTAGCCAAAATTTCATAATTGAACATCATGCCTCGGGACTGGTCCCGAGGCTTTTTATTTAGAGGTCAGACATTTATGAGAGGACATAAACGAAGGTTATATTATAAACTAGAGAGGATTGTTTTAAAGGAGAGAGACAAACATGTTTACACAAAAATGGATGGATACATATTTTACAGTAGATGTTGCGATCCAAATCGGCATTAGCCTTTGTATTTTATTGCTTTTTTTATTGCTTCGGAAAGTATTTACGAAGTACTTATTTCATCTTCTCTTTAGGCTGACCAATCGGTCTAAAACGGAGGTCATTAACCAAATTGTTGTGGCATTCGAAAAGCCAGCCAGACTGTTTTTTGTCGCACTTGGGTTATATTTTGCGTTAAGACAGGCACCATACTTTGAGCATCATATGGATGTCATCGTCAAATTATATAGATCCTCTATTATATTGATGCTGACATGGGGGCTTTGTAATTTAACCGCAGCTTCTTCTTTCTTATTTCAAAAAGTAAATTCGAAATTTGAATTAGAAATGGATGATATTTTAGCGCCATTTTTATCGAAGGTGCTTCGTTTCATTATCATTGCACTAAGTATTAGTGTGATTGCACAGGAATTTAATTATGATGTAAATGGACTTGTGGCTGGTCTTGGTCTAGGGGGGCTAGCCTTTGCGCTTGCTGCACAGGATACGGTGGCGAACTTTTTTGGAGGAATCGTCATCATTACAGAGAAGCCTTTTACAATGGGCGACTTTGTGGAGACGCCAAGTGTTCTGGGGACTGTCGAGGACATTACATTTCGAAGTACAAAATTTAGAACACCTGCTGAAGCAGTCGTGACAGTTCCGAATTCTACGCTTTCAAAGGAACCAATCACGAACTGGACGAGAATGAATAAACGCCAAATAACGTTTTCCGTACGTGTATCCTACAATACACCAAAGGAAAATCTGGACCATTGTATCAAACGACTCAAACAAATGCTTTATGAGCATGATGGGGTGCACAAGGAGACAATCATGGTGAATCTCGATGTACTGGCAGACAGTTATTTGAATTTATTTTTCAACTTTTACACAAACACGACGGCCTGGGCTGAAAACCTAAATATCAAACAGGACATTAACTACCGGATCATGGATATCTTCCATGAAGAAGGTGTAGAATTTGCCTTCCCTGGACAGACCATTTACATGAAACAAAAAGGTGAAAAACAGCTGAGTGAATAAAGGAGGAAGGATGAGTGGATCAAACAAAGGTGGCAGTGCTAAGAGAGAAATTAACGCAGGCTTCACATATAATGGTACTTTCAGGTGCGGGCATGAGCACGGAATCAGGTATTCCCGATTTTAGATCAACGGGCGGCTTATGGACTGAAGACACCGCTCGCATGGAAGCGATGAGCCGGTCCTACTTTTTATCAAACCCTCATCAATTCTGGCCGAAATTCAAGGAATTGTTTCAGATGAAAATGAGCGGGAAGTACGAGCCGAATAGCGGGCATACCTTTTTAGCCAGCCTTGAGAAACAAGGAAAACATGTAGAGATTTTTACCCAAAATATTGATGGTCTGCATAAAAAAGCAGGAAGCCAGCATGTATATGAACTTCACGGCTCTATTCAAACAGCTACTTGCCCATCATGCCAAGCGACATATGAACTGCCTTATTTATTACAAGAAGAAGTGCCTGTATGTCTAAAGGTTTCCTCAGACGGACGGACATGTGGGCAAGTGCTGAAAACAGATGTTGTCCTTTTTGGAGACAGGGTTAAACATTTTGATCAAGTAGAGAAATCACTTCAGCAAGCGGACCTTCTGCTCGTCATGGGAACCTCCCTAGAAGTAGCGCCAGCAAGATATATTCCAGAAGATGCCGCTCAAAATCCTTCCATCTTCAAGGTGATGATGAATTTGAGTGAAACAGAATACGATCCACTGTTTGATCTTGTCTTTCATGAGCGAATTGGTGATCTCGTGAAAGCTATATAAATCATCAAAAAACCCGCATCTAATAGGTGCGGGTTCTCTTTATTGCTGCAGCGGCGTCATTGTTTCATCAAGAACTTCAAAAGTATAGCCCTTCGCTTTTAGCTGTGTGAGCAAACTGTTTAAGTATTTTGCTGTCGCTGGCTGGTCGTGCATTAAGATGATCTTTGGTTCCTTTGGATGTTTTGTCTCTAGCACTTGCAGCTGATTCAATACTTCTGGTACATATTTTGAGCTTTTATATTTCCAGTCAAGACTGTCAATTGTCCAATCCCAGTAGATAAAGCCTTTTTGTTTTAAACGTGCTTTTTGTTGATCGGTTAAATTTGGGGCGCTGCCATAAGGTGTTCTCACAAGGTGTGTATACTCTCCTGTGACAGAAGCCAAAATGCGCTGATCTTCTTTCATCTCATTGACGGGAGAATCACTTTTTTGATAAAAGCGTTTCACATCGTGTGTGATCCCATGAAGCCCTAACTGATGACCTTCTTGATGAAGTCTTTTCACAGCGGCCGGATGTTCCTTAATCTGCGGCCCAAGCATGAAGAATGTAGCCTTTACTTGATGCGCCTTGAGCACATCTAAAAGCTGGTTTGATGTCGCTGACGGACCATCATCAAAGGTTAAAAAGATCGTTTGATCCGTTACGTGTTTGTTTGGGTTGATCTTAAAATGTGCATCTAATGTTTTCGTAGAATCATCTTTTGCTTTCAGACTTGTGCTTGTGTCTCGGAATTGACTGCTCGCAGACATTTTAGTCGGCTGGTCTGCTGCCTGCATATTGGTTTTAGATATATCCCAAATAAAAAAGAGGATCAGTGACAGAATCACTAAACCAATCGCCTTTGAGAGCAGCATCGTGTTTGAAGGTGTCTGTTTTTTCGTAACCCGTTGCATTACAATCGCTCCAATAAATCAAAAATTTGTGTCGAATCATGTAGTAGATTCTGTCTTTTTTCACTGTTTTTTGTCGTGTTTATATGGAGTAAGTATACAGGAAAAAAGAGCCTATGAATATAGAAGATGCTAAAAAATTGGAATCTTTTTGGTTATGAGTCTATCTTTGTTACAATAGAAAGTTGACCATTTATCATGATGTGAAATAATTCTGAATAATCATTGAAACATACCCATTTATCCGCTAAGATAGCATCAGATTCAACCATTAATGCGAAGCGAAGGGGAGATTCCGTATGAAAGTATTGTATAATGACGATTTCATTGAAAAAAAGGATGCTCATGTGGATATTGAAGACAGAGGTTATCAATTTGGAGACGGTGTCTATGAGGTTATTCGTGTATACAATGGGACTTTGTTTACATTGAAAGAGCATACAGAGCGTCTGTTCAAGAGTGCAAAAGAAATCGGCATTCATCTTCAAGGTGCAGTATCAGATATGGAAGAAAAGTTAAAACAGCTCGTCGCCCATAACCAATTAACAGATGGTGGTGTGTATATTCAAGTCACGCGGGGCATCGCACCTCGTAAACATCAATATGGCGATTCTCTCACTCCTCAAATCACAGCATATACGTTCCAAGTGAAAAGGCCTGTTCAAGAGCAGACAGCTGGTGCAAAGGCCATAATATCTGAGGACCTTCGCTGGTTAAGATGTGATATTAAAAGCTTAAATCTCTTATATAACGTCATGGAAAAACAGAAAGCATCTGAAGCTGGTGCGTTTGAAGCCATTCTCATTAGGGATGGTTTTGTGACAGAGGGTACCTCCTCGAATGTATATGCCGTCATTGATGGCGTGATTCGCACACATCCCGCAAACAATTTTATTCTAAACGGTATTACCCGTAGAAAGCTTCTTGAAGTATGTGAAGAAGAGGAATGCAGTGTTGAAGAAACACGTATAAGTAAGGAAGAGCTGCTGCGCGCGCAGGAAATTTTCATCAGCTCGACGACGGCTGAAGTCATTCCGATTGTTGAAATTGATGGCCAGCCAGTAGGGGAAGGCGTTCCAGGAGAGTTGACAAAGCGTGTACAGGAAGGCTTTCAGCAAAAAATTAAACAGGAAAGTGAAGCATCGATTTCTTCATAATAAAAAGAGGCTGTAAACGAATGTTTACAGCCTTTGGTGATTCTTTTATTTGACAATAAGCACAGGTATATCTGATTTTGATGATAATTTTTCACTTACACTGCCAAAGAGCATTTTTTTTAATCTGCTTTGGTCACGGGCTCCCATGACAATGAGGTCTGCTGAAATGTCTTCAGCATATTCGATAATCGCTTCTGCTGGTTCTCCCTCAACAATTTCAATGGCAGCCTCAAACTGCTCCTCATTTAAAAGCATTCTTGCTTCTGCAACGACCTCTTCTGTATGGTCTTCAAAAATCAAGGGACTTTGCTGTTCATCATGAGGTACATACACAGGGGGCGTTTGAAGGTCTGCCATGCCGCTGCCGATATAAGCACCGCCAGTCATTGGGCGAGGTGCATCAAACACCTGTCTGCTTGATTTGCCATCATGTGCATAGGCAACGGTCAGCTTGGCATGCAAGGTTTTGGCTAAAGCGATTGCCTTTTTTAATGCTTTCTTACTGTCTTCATGTCCATCAAACGCAACGACCATCCGATCAGCTTGAAACAATGTCCTCATTCCTTTCAAAAGGAGTCTTTACACTCATGGTATACCCGTTAGCTGAAAAAGATACACATAAAGGGTGTGAATTTTTTGTTAGAAAATTTCATTTATTGAAAAATATTTATTGACAAAATGGTGACAGCCACTATAAGATAAAAAAAGATTCAAGAGCCAAAAGGAGGAAATGTCATGTGCAACATCATTGGAAGAATGAAATCAAACTGCATGAATGGGTTGATTCACGTGACAATTACACCTTCATTGGTCATTGAAAAGGGACTCGTATGTTCCAATTGATCGGATGAATCAAGGCGTATGTTGCGTATTTGTCAACATGCGCCTTTTTACATGACGAAAAGAGGCGTACCAGATAGCTGGTTGCCTCTTTTTTTGTTGTATTCATTTCGTATTTCGAAATAAAGGGATGGAGATCAACAAGTAAATGAAGAGGAGTGAAAGCATGTGAACATGCCAAAAACAAGACAAATGACAAAAAACAAAAAAACAATTCAAGGTGACAGTCAAGAAAATATAGAAAGCGGCTAGCTTTAAAAGGAGAGACAAACATGTTTTCAGTATTTACGAAATTAGGCTGGTTCTTCAAACAAGAGTGGAGGCGTTATACGATCGCCATTACGCTCCTGCTCATTGTGAATGTGCTTGAAATGCTGCCACCAAGATATCTTGGGCAGGCAGTTGATGACATTCGTTCTGGTCAATTTACAACATCTAGTATGATGTTTTATGTAGCCATTTTTTGCTTGCTAGGTGTCGTTGTCTATACACTGACATATTTCTGGATGTATCAGTTATTTGGCGGCGCAAATGTCATGGAACGTGTGATGCGCGGGAAACTTATGCGTCACTTACTCAAGATGACACCCACCTTTTATGAAAAGAAAAAAACCGGTAACTTAATGGCATTAGGTACAAACGATTTGAATGCTGTAGCTTTAACGACAGGTTTTGGCGTTCTGACATTGGTGGATTCCACTGCTTATATGCTGATGATCTTTTTTACGATGGGTCTGACGATTAGCTGGAAATTAACTTTAATGGCGATCATTCCTATGCCGCTGATGGCGCTCTTGATTGCGTATTATGGCAGCAAAATTCATGATCGCTTTACAGTTGCTCAAGATGCATTTGGTGATATGAATGATCGCGTCCTTGAATCGGTCGCAGGTGTCCGGGTCATCCGGTCTTTTGTACAGGAGAAGCAAGATGTCGAACGCTTTCGCCAAATGACAGATGATGTATTTCAAAAAAATATGAGAGTGGCGGTCATTGATTCATTGTTTGAGCCGACAGTGAAATTACTTGTCGGGGTCAGCTACTTAATAGGAATTGGATACGGTGCCTACCTTGTATTCCAAAGCGATTTAACCATTGGTGAGCTTGTCGCTTTTAACGTATATCTTGGGATGATGATCTGGCCAATGTTTGCGATCGGCGAGTTGATTAATATTATGCAAAGAGGAAATGCGTCGTTAGACCGGTTGAATCATACACTCAGCTATAAGCCGGATGTTACAGACGCTTCTCAGCCAAAAATGTTACAAGAGCCTGGCGATATTCAGTTTGACCACGTGACATTTAGGTATCCAACTTCCCCAAAAGATAATTTAATTGATGTGTCCTTTACGGTTCGAAAGGGGCAGACGATCGGAATTACAGGCAAAACAGGAAGCGGTAAAACAACTATTGTAAAACAGCTTCTGCGCCAGTATCCAACAGGTGATGGTCACATCCTGCTATCAGGAATCCCAATCCAAGAGATCGAATTGGATCAGCTATTTCAATGGATTGGATACGTACCGCAGGATCATATTCTCTTTTCAAAAAGTGTAGAAGAGAATATGTGTTTTGGTCATCGAGACGCAAAACAAAATGAATTAGCACAAGCAATCAAAGATGCTTATTTTGAAAAAGATTTACGTCTTTTGCCAGAGGGTCTCGAAACGATGGTCGGAGAAAAAGGTGTGGCGCTGTCAGGTGGACAAAAGCAGAGAATTTCCATTGCGCGCGCTTTATTAATAGATCCCGACATTTTAATACTGGATGACTCGCTTTCTGCGGTAGATGCAAAAACAGAAACCGCTATTTTAGAAAATTTAAGGCAAAATCGTCATGGGAAAACGACGTTTATTACGACTCATCGTCTATCAGCTGTTGAGCATGCAGATCTTATACTTGTCATGGAAGAAGGACGCATCGTCCAAAAGGGAACTCACGAAGAGCTCATTCAGCAAGATGGGTGGTACAAAGAACAATTTCTGCGTCAACAGCTGACAAACCAGCTGGAAGGAGGGGATGAGGCATGACAACGGGAAGAAGACTCCTCGCCTACGCACTCCTTTATAAAAAAGTACTGTCTGTTGCCTTGATCTTTCTCATCATTGCAGTAGGTGCTGAACTGACAGGACCATTTATTGGGAAGAAAATGATTGATGATCATATTTTAGGTGTAGAAAAGCCATATGTCGAGGTCAATGAAAAAACAGACAAAACCGTTTATTACCAGGGAAATAACTATATACGAAGCGATCGATTAGACAGTGAGATGGAATCCGGAAAACAAATCAATGTGGTGCAAGTCGGATTCGGTTACTATTTTGTAAATGAGCCGATTCGCTTTGACGGAAACCGAAAAATATCGGGAGATCAACTTACCATTGAAAATGGAAACGAGCGCGAGACCTATCAAGTACAGCCTTTATCAAAAGAGGAAATTTTCTCTTTTTATGAGCCGGAAATCAGTGGTTTGGTGCAGCTTGTTCTATTTTATCTAGGGCTTCTCGTCATTGCGATTTTCTTTCAATATGCGCAGCATTACCTGTTACAGCGAATAGCCAACCGAATTATTCAAAAAATGAGAGTAGATGTGTTTGAACATATTCAAACGCTGCCTATCCGGTATTTTGATAATTTACCGGCTGGAAAGGTTGTAGCGAGGATTACCAATGACACTGAAACCATTCGTGATTTATATGTGACAGTCCTCGCCAATTTTGTGACGAGTGCGATTTATATGATTGGGATTTATATTGCCATGTTTTTATTAAATGTGAAGCTGGCACTTATTTGTTTGGTGGCGGTACCGATTATTTTCCTATGGTCAATGACCTACAGAAAATTTGCATCGGTATACAACCACCGCATTCGTTCGATCATTAGTGACATCAATGCCAAGCTAAATGAAGCCATTCAAGGGATGACCATTATTCAAGCGTTTCGTCATGAAAAAGTGACAAAAGAGGAATTCGATGAGCTGAACAACAATCACTTTCGATATCAGCGAAAGATGCTTCATTTAAATTCACTTCTGTCGCATAACTTGGTTAACCTGCTTCGGAATTTAGCCTACGTGGCACTCATTTGGTATTTTGGCGGTGCCTCTTTAAGTGCGACGGGAATTGTGTCGATTGGTGTGCTCTATGCGTTTGTCGATTACCTAAATCGATTATTTCAGCCGATTACAGGCATTGTGAACCAATTCTCGAGATTGGAATTAGCACGGGTTTCATCGGAAAGGGTTTTCCGATTATTAGATGAGCCAGGAACAACAGTGGAAGAACCTGTTCAGAAGGAAATGGAAGGGCACGTTCAGTTCCAAGACGTCACCTTTGCTTATAATGAAGGGAAAAATGTATTAAAGAACATTACATTCGAGGCCAAAAAAGGCCAGACGATTGCACTTGTGGGGCATACTGGTTCTGGGAAAAGCTCGATTATGAACTTGCTGCTGCGTTTTTATGACATTCAGCAAGGAGACATTCTCATTGATGGGGAAAGCATTTATCGCCAGTCCCGGCAAACGTTGCGGAAACAAATGGGCATTGTGCTTCAAGACCCGTATTTATTTTCCGGAACGATTGCATCCAATGTCAGCTTAGGAAATGAAGACATTAAAAGAGAAACGATTGAATCATCATTAAAACAAGTAGGCGCAGTAGAGTTATTGAAGCACCTGCCAGAAGGATTTGATGAACCAGTCGTTGAAAAGGGAAGTACTCTTTCCTCAGGGGAACGTCAGCTCATTTCATTTGCTCGTGCACTAGCATACAATCCAGCGATCTTAATTTTAGATGAAGCCACCGCAAACATTGATACAGAAACAGAAGCGATCATTCAGCGAGCGCTTGATGTCGTCAAAGAAGGACGAACAACTTTTGTCATTGCTCACCGATTATCCACCATTAAGAAAGCCGATATGATTTTGGTTTTAGAAAAAGGGGAAATTGTCGAGCGGGGCAGTCATGATCAACTCATGCAGCAAGAAGGGCTATATGCGCAAATGTACGAACTGCAAAAGGGTGCTGTGGCAAACAGCTGATGAATCACAAAAAGAGCCTATTCATATTGAATGGGCTCTTTTTATTTGCATAAAAAAGTCGAGCGATCGTTTTTGACCTCGATCTTTACTCATTATGCGTCATTAGTAAGCAATACCGACACGTTGATGTACAAATTCCTTCGAATTTAACTGCTGATATAAAAAGTGTGCGGTATCTTCAACTGAAATTTTCTTTCCATCTATAGGGAGAAAATCTTTCTCATAGCGATATGACCGTGTCACTTCTCCGTCTGGTAAATAGGTTGGACAAATAATGGTCCAATCTAAATCAGTCGATTGAAGGAGTTCAAACGCTTTGGCATGCTCTTTAGCTGCTCGGGAAGTGGTCCGCCTTGATTCATTTGTTTCAAAACGGTAATGCTCCGGCTGCTGCCTTGCCTTTAAAATACCTGCCGTACCTATTGTAATAATTCTTGATGTATTTGATTGCTTCATGGCTTGTACGATATGCTCCATTGAAACAGATAATGTATCATCACCATCTGTGGATAGACAGCTCACAACAATATCTGCTCCTTTGATCGTCTCAAGCACATCTTCTAGATTTCTTGAATTGCCGGTGACTTGAAACATACCCGCAAGCATTTCTTCTCGGTTTGTCCGAATCAATGAACGAACGATGTAACGATCATCTACTTGAACGAAACGAAGAAATGCTTGTCCTACACGTCCATGAGCACCGAAAAGAGCTATTTTCATCTATTCGATCCCTCCACTACATACTATAAGTGAAAAGAACCCAAAATGGTACAACTTTTATGTGATGCTTTTTTTATAAAGATGAAAGGACCGAATACTATGAGCATATTCACATAATAGAGAGATACCGACGAATTGTAGAAGTTCAAAGTTCATACCGGAAATAATGTCCATGAAGATCCGCTCCTTTCTACTCCATAATATGAGCTGGAAAGGAGATTGGTGAGGGATAACAACAAAAAAAGAAGACACCTTAAGAGGTGCCTCCTATGATCCAGATATGAAATTGAAATTAAGCTTTTGTTCCACCCATGTGTTGTTGAGCGTAAGAGACAAGACGTTTTGTGATTTCTCCACCAACTGAACCGTTAGCACGAGCTGTAGTTTCTGCTCCAAGGTTAACGCCAAATTCAGAAGCGATTTCGTATTTCATTTGATCGATTGCTTGCTCTGCTCCAGGAACTAGTAATTGATTTGAACTATTAGAATTAGCCATGATGTGAATCTCCTTTTTGTATGTGATTTTTTTATGGTTGGGTTTGCTGGAATCGCACCAGCGAAATGATCAAGTCATTTGCCACTTGGCGAAACCCAATGCGGTAACTGCTTTGTACTAAGTATTATGGTGATTTTCGAAAAAAACATACGAGAAAAGAACATGGTAAATGTTGTTCAACATGCAAAAAAGCCATCACTCAATCATGAGTGATGGCACTGCATATATATTTATTCAGCGGAACGAATGCGGAGCTCCGTATCTGAGTCAAAGAAGTGGGCTTTATTCATATCGATGGCAAGAGGTATAGTTTGTCCGGCCTGAACATCGGTACGAGAATCAACACGTGCAATAAAAGACTGACCATCGAGAGAAGAGTAAAGCATCGTTTCTGCTCCCATTAATTCAGCAACTTCTACGCTCGCATCGATCTTTGTGCCCTCAGACGCTTCTATAAACACGGGTTCATCATGAAAATCTTCTGGTCTGATCCCAAGGATGATATTTTTTCCGATATAACCTTGGCTCCGTAATACCTTCATCTTTCCTTCTGGTACACGTATATGCGTTTTTCCAACTGCAATGGCACCGTCAGAGAGCTTTCCTGTAAAAAAATTCATCGCAGGAGAGCCAATGAATCCACCAACAAATATATTTTCTGGATTTTCATATACATCCTTTGGCGCTCCAACCTGCTGAATAAAGCCATCTTTCATTACAACAAGACGAGTAGCCATTGTCATAGCTTCAGTCTGGTCATGTGTGACATAGATAAATGTCGTTTGCAGACGCTGATGAAGCTTAGATATTTCAGCACGCATTTGAACGCGAAGTTTTGCATCTAAATTAGAAAGCGGCTCATCCAAAAGAAAGACCTTTGCATCACGCACAATTGCTCTCCCAAGTGCAACACGCTGCCTTTGACCGCCAGACAGTGCTTTTGGTTTCCTGTCCAAATATTGCTCAAGGCCTAATATTTTAGCGGCATTTCGAACCCGCTCATCAATTTCTGCTTTCGGGAACTTCCGCAGCTTTAATCCAAAAGCCATATTATCGTATACATTCATATGAGGGTATAATGCATAGTTTTGGAAAACCATTGCGATATCCCGGTCTTTTGGTGCTACATCATTCATCCGTTTGCCGTCTAGAAGAAAATCCCCTTGTGAAATCTCTTCAAGTCCTGCAATCATGCGAAGGGTTGTTGATTTTCCGCATCCAGATGGACCAACAAACACAATAAATTCTTTATCTTCTATATGTAGATTAAAGTTGTCTACTGCTGTTACCTTGTTATCATACACTTTATAAATTTGATTGAGCATCATTTCAGCCATAAATGATAACCTCCCCATTCTTTTATTGAAAGCGCTTTATATTGTACATAAAGTGTATAAAATGGGGAAGCGTCTGTAAATGGACAACGTGCACAACATCTTATTTTCATTTTTGGGCAGGTTGCTCATGTCACGGAATGTTATGAAATATCGAGAAGGTTCATTATAAAATAAACAGCAGATGCTTCTGGAAAATGTCGTATATCTATTCCTGTTCGCTCAATAAATTTATCGATTCGATATTGAAGGCTGTTTCTGTGAACATATAAAGCTTTTGCTGCCTTAGATGCATTTAAGTTACATTGCATATAAGTCATGAGGGTACGGTAAACGTCCCGATCAAGAACCGCCTCTTTAAAAGCATCTGAAATAGCATGAGAGAGGGCGGATTCATCATAACGCAAAAGTGATGGCAGACATTGATAAAATGTGGAAATCCCTGACCTAAGCTTACCTCGCTGCATATGATCAAAGACAAGCTGCTGTTCATTTAACAATTTCTTCTGTAAATGTTCATTTGGCAAATGGAGTTGTCCTTGTAAAAAGAATGAGTCTGTTAAAAAGTCACTTGTAATGGCTAGAGACAAATCATATAGCAGCTCTAATTGACTATTTTCTGATGTAGCGTTTGTTTGAATCAGCATCGCTGTATGAGCGCCTGTCCAAATGAAATGAGTTTGTTCGAGGCTGTGAACCACAGCCTCTTTTATTTGCTGCCTTTGTTCTGCTTGATGTGACATTTTAAAATAATATACACGGACGGGGTGCTGAACGGTTAGTGGTTTGTTATCAAAAAGATAGCTGTACCATTTTTGTTCATCCTCAGTCCGCTTTGTGTGAGAAAGATCAATTGGTGTAAGGAAAGTATTGAGAAGATGTGTTTCTCTCGCTGTAAGCTTTGATTTGTCTACTCCAAATAATTCGCCTTCGTCTGTTTGGTACCAAAGTATTTGATGATCATCTGTAGGGGAGCTGATGATATGCTCTCCGTAAACAAGCTTTAATTTTTCTAACATGGCGAAGCTCCTTAAACAGTTTAATCATAGACATGGAATAGCATTAATTCGTGGATTTCTTCTTTTAAGGTTGGTTCAACTTCATGAGGCGGAAGCTGAGAGCCCCATTCAATATCACCTGTTTTGTGGTAGATGCCTTCGTAGTGCGCACCATTGTGAAAAAAGGATATTTTCCAGCCTGGCAATTGTGCTTTTTTAAAGAGAGGTTTCCATTGAAAATGAGAAATCATATCATCATTGCCTCCTTGCTTTTATTGATGAAACAATAAATAAACACGACAATACGGAAACAATCTTGAACTTGATTTTATTGTATCTCATCTGATGAAAAGAGCATAGGAAAAGCATAGATTTCATCACAACCTTACTTTTTTAAAAAACTGTCAATAGATGTTTGTGTGGTCTGTAGTTGTTAAGGTCGTTTGTGAAAGGTAAGAGGCGTAATCCATGATTCTTTTTCCAATCAGCCTTTCTGAGTTTCGCAATGAGACATGCTGGAAAACCTCTCGGCCAGGGCGAGAATTGGCTTCAAATATCCAGATAGCTCCTGTCCGATCAATACCTAAATCAAAACCGATTTCACCAATATGACCGGACAATTTTTCATCAATTACCTGACTAAGCATGATAGCGGTATAAGAAAGCTGCTCTAAGATTTTCAAACGCTTCTTCTTTTCTGGAAAAACATCATAAAGTGTTTTCACCGAGCCTCCATGTGAATGGTGAGTCGTGACGGTGTGATTGCCAGAAATTTTTGCTGCTGCTGCTGTGACTGTCCAATGACCGTACTTATTTTTATTGGTATGAACTCTGAAATCCATTGGTTGATTGTCTATTTGAAGAAGTGCAATGCCTTGTTGAGCCATAAATTCTTGAATTGCGTGATCTTTCCGGAGATTGATAACGAAATCCTCTAAAGAGTCATATGGAACAGCCCTTCCTTGATTTGAGCATACAGTGATTCCATGAGCCTTCTTGTTTAATTGATAAATACCGTCGCCATGACTGCCGTTCGACGGTTTTAAGTAAATGACCTGATGTAGATGGAGGAGTGTTTCTATTTTATTTAGAGCGTCCACCGGGTCCAATTGTATGGAATGTGGAAGAAAAGGACATGTTTTTTCATCTGTTAACAATTGTTCATGAATGTCCCATTTATTAAAAAAATGAGGGTTGAACCAAGGAATATCATAGTCTTGAGTGAGTTTGCGCTTTGTTTCTTGAATGAATGCTGACTGAGCAGCCTTTCTATTTGGAAGACGATCGTAAATGACTGAAGGCAGGGGCATTTGTTTTTTAACCCATGTTTTCTGTTGGTACAACAATCCTTCTACTATTCCTTTATCCCAATCAATAGAATGTGTCCCAAAAAGATAAGCAAAACCGGCATGCTGTTTGAAAGAGCGCAGCAGTTTGATAAAAAAGTCTGATCTCGTTCCTAGTGGCTGCGTGCTTTGCTCAAAACCTGCGGTGAAAATACCAAGCAGTGGCCCTATAAACAGGGTATGATCAATGGCAATCACATCAGCTTTTGATTGATAAGGAATGAGTAAATCTCTATATAGATCTTCTGATAATAAAATTTTATTTGGATGTTGATGATAGGAAACGGTGAAGTCATCTACTAGACGGGAACCTAAAGCAAGAGAATAGACCGCCTCCTGCTTTTTAAAATGGATGGGAAGATGAATTGTTTTTTCACTTGCGGGATGAGTGGCGATGATGTAACGATTTTTGTTCATGAGAAACCTCCTCTGGTTGTGACTTCATCGATTGGGCATGTGCAAGAATGGTACGAATCAATTCATTTTCCTTGTCAGGATAAGCTTTTAAAAAAGCGGATCGCCCTGGTTTTGATCTTATATTTGATATGAAAAGCCTGCCTTCACTTGTATGGAGTAAGTCTACAGCGAATTCAAAGCAAGGGGAAAGGGTTTTATCTATATATGCTGGTAGAGATGCTTGAATGGATGCAATATCATCTAAAAGAAGCTCTTTGATGTGCGGCTGCAAGGTGTTTAGATAGTGATCAAAGCCTATCATGGATGCTGATTTTTGTGTAATGCTTAAATGATTATTTTCTGTAGGTGATTTTGTGTGAATCCCTATGCGATTCCACTGATTTTGTGAATCTTTCATCAGGAAAATCCTTATTTCATTGAATAAAAAGTCTTTTTGATCATTCGTCTGAAAAAATTGAAGGAAATATCGGCCTACATACTTTCTGCACCAGCGCTCTATATCTGATGGACGCGAAAATGTGATGACTTGTTCGGGACTTAGCTGAACAGTGAAAGTGTTGTCTTTTAAGAAAATGAAGTAAGTAGATGCTGCATGTTGTGGAGAGAGCGGCTGCATTTTACAATAACCGTCTTTCCTTAACATGCTGAGAAGGTCTGATGGCTCTTTTAATAATGAGCAGACAGGTAAATATGGCTGTAAAGCAGGGAGAAGGCGGAGCTGCTCGAATAGCATCATTTTATTTGAAAGACCTGTATTCAAAAAATCTGTTTTCGGATACTTTTTCAGCCATTCCATGATTGGTTTTGCTTTTTTAGATTGTGCGTCATGTTTGTAAAGGCATCGATCGTAAATCAAGTCAGGAATTTCAAATTCTGCTGCGGTGAATCCTTGACCATTCGTATATGTTTGACCTTGTATTAAATTTGAAGCCGGCTTTAAATCAAGTGGTGTAAAACGGACAACCTTTAAACCATAAGCAGGGGCAGCTTTGGCTAGCCCACGTGTGAATGCCTCTTCATACTTCGGTGAAAGAGTCACAATACCTAATGTTGATGTCATTAAAAAACACCTTCTTTTCAACTTCTTTTTTTACCAGCAGAAAAACACTTTTTCATGATTTTACATAAAGATTGCGCTCCTTTATCATTACGACAGATCGATTGATCATATGTCTAGCAGCATGCTTCATTTGCTTGAGGACATGACAACAACTATAATACGTATAGATTAAACCAATAAACATCGGGTATTGTTTGAAAGGTAGATGACGACTTTGAATATATTCACAACGTTTATCTTTATGATTGTTATAGGTGCCGTTATAGGAGCAGCGACAAACCATCTTGCGATTAAAATGCTTTTTCGTCCTTATAAGCCGTATTACTTATTCGGGAAACAGCTTCCTTTTACACCAGGGCTCATTCCTAAAAGAAGAGATGAAGTAGCCAAGCAGGTTGGAGTCTTGGTTATGGAGCATTTGCTCACGCCAGAAGGTATTCAAAAGCGATTTGAATCATCTGAGGCTAAGCAGGAGATCTTGCATACAGTTCATCGATTGATTGATAAAGGCGCTGACATGGAGATCACAATGCTCTCTTTGTTAGAAAGATTCGGTGTATCGCATGCTGACGTCAAAGCAGATGAATGGATTCATCATTGGTCTGATCAGAAGCTCGATTCATTACTAAAAAAATATAATGAGCAAACGTTATCTGAGTTACTCCCATTAGAAGTAGAAAACAAAATTTCGTCAAAAATTCCAGATGCAGCAGATTATATTTTAAAGAGAGGCATCCATTACTTTGAAAGTGAAGAAGGTAAAGCGAGGCTTGGCAATATGATTGATGATTTCTTAAAGGAACGCGGCATGCTTGGCGGTATGGTTCAAATGTTTTTAGGAAATTCAAGCTTAATTGACCGTGTACATCCTGAAATCATTAAATTTTTAAGAAATGCAGAAACAAAGAGGTTTTTATCAGATTTGCTCGTTCAGGAATGGGACAAGGTGAAACAATTTTCTCTTCAGGAACTGGATGATAAATGGAATGTGAAGGAGCTTGCTTATAGTGTGAAAAAGCAATTGCTTTCACACTTCTCTACAAAGCTGATATTAGACAAGCCAGTTGGATCTTATGTCAGCGTAGTAGCGGTTGATCTCAAAATACACTTAGCACCAGTGCTTGTCGATAAGGGGATTAAAGCAGCATCAAATGCATTAGAGGGACTGCTCGCAAAGCTCAAGTTTGAAGATATCATTCGTGAGCAGATTGAACTGTTTCCGCTTAAAAAAATGGAGGAGCTTGTCGTTAGCATTTCCAACAATGAACTTAAGATGATCACGTTTTTAGGTGGTTTTTTAGGGGGATTAATCGGCGCAATTCAAGCAATCTTTGTCACGTTATTTTAAGACAGACTAGAGAAATTTTAATGAATTCGTTGTATATATGTGAAACGAAAGCCATAGTTTGTTATAGTGGAGTGGTGTCCGCCGATCATATCGGTGATAACGGATAGAAAGGAGACATAACATGTCTGTAAATGTTTATGATGTTGCATATGACCTTGAAAAAGCATTGCGTCATAGCGAAGAATACTCAACTCTAAAAAATCTTTATGATGAGGTTAACGCGGATGAGTCCTCTAAAAGAATGTTCGAGAACTTCCGTGATATTCAAGTAAACCTTCAACAAAAACAAATGACTGGGCAAGAGATCACACAAGAAGAAGTGGAGCAAGCACAAAAAACAGTGGCACTTGTTCAACAGCACGATAAAATCTCTCAGTTGATGGAAGCAGAACAACGTGTGAGTGTTCTCATCGGAGAATTAAATAAAGTGATCATGAAGCCTCTTGAAGAGCTTTATGGGAATCCAGAAGAAAATTAATGAAAAGGGCGATGATATTCGCCCTTTTTTTATTTCACATATTCCCTGTCCAACTTTTCAAAAAAAGGTTGTCGAAGCTCATAAATTCTGCGATAATACTTATATTGAAAGTGCTTTCAAACAAGCGCTCTCATGGGACAATTGGGTGCGTTTCACTTGGGATTTAAGGCGATTAGCCAAACGAGAGAGAAGCGCTTCTGGGAGAAACGCAAAGCATAAGGGGATCTGATATAAGCAATGCTTTGGTGTGTGAAAGATAAGGGGATCATGGGGAGCTTCATCACCTCATTGTGACGCATCCAAACCATACATAAAAAAAAGCCTAGGGGTAGGCTTTTTTTATTTGCAAAAGATTCATAACACACAGGGCTCTTTCAACTGCATGTTCTAAAGCACCAAGCTAGGGCATATCCTCATCGTAAGTACAGTCATCAAGAAGGGGGATGCCTCAGTGTCAAAAAAACTACTTGCACTCAATATAGATGGAACGTTACTTCGTTCCAATGGAAAAATCCATTCCGCTACAAAAGAAGCTGTGGAATATGTAAAGAAAAAAGGGGTTTACGTGACGCTTGTCACCAATCGGCATTTTCGTTCCGCACAAAAAATTGCCAAGGCGTTGAAGATTCCAACGTCAACCCTTGTAACGCATAGTGGTGCATTTATCGCGAATAAACTCGATGAGCCGCTTCATGTGAAGAAACTAACGGAAGAAAAAACATTTAATCTTGTGCAAATTCTTGAAAGCTTTGATTGTAATGTTCGCTTGCTGCATGAAAAATTCTCGATTGGCAACCGGAAAAAAACGCAGTCACAGCTGATGGGAAAGACGTTGATTCATCCGTCTGATCCAATTTTCTATCCCGTGCAATTTGTTGAATCGCTAAGTGATATGCTGATGGATGAACCGGTCAGTACACCATTGATTGAAGTGTATTCAACCGCAGAGCTTCAGGCTGAAATTCACCGAACCATTCAACAAGCTTTTCCATCTGTCGATCTTATTCGGATTAGTGATGAGAAAATGAATATTGTATGCAAAGGCGTATCGAAAGAAGCGGGGCTTTCTCTTTTGACCTCAGCCTTAGGTTTGACATTAGAAGATACGGTGGTCATTGGGCAGGGAACAGATGATATTCCAATGCTCGAATTGGCTGGCTTAGGCGTTGCGATGGGAAATGCACCTCATTCTGTTAAACGTAAAGCCGATTGGGTGACACGTTCACACGATGAACAGGGAGTCGCTTATATGATCAGAGAATACTTTAGAATGCAGCAAAGAGAAGGATTTTTACATCAATTCGATATTAAGCGATAATATAGACGAAGGTCCTGTCAATCAAGAAATGGCAGGGCCTTCAACTGTTCCAGTCATTGCTTTTCCTACATAGATTTTGTAAAATGAAACAAGTTTGAAGATAAAGGTGATACGATGCGAATTTTAATTAAAGGGCTGTCAGATGAACGATTTCATCGCCCGCTTGTCAATATAGCCAATTTATTTGAAGAAGATAGTGAAGTGCTGTTTGGTCCAGATGAATTGCATGATGGACTAGTCATGGAGTTTAGCTGGAAAGAAGAAAATGGAACGGTGGAGGCATCTGGTCACATCGCTGGAACAGACATCACTAGTCGTTTTTCGCGAGACGTCCCAAAGGGATTGAACGACAAGGAGCGCTGGAAGCAAATTAAAAACACAGTGCTGTCTGTTTATTTACATCTGCTTCAGGAGCACACAGGAATGACGCAAAAGTGGGGGATTCTCACAGGGATACGTCCTACAAAATTACTTCATAAGATGCTGAGAGAAGGTATGACAAAGGAAGATGGGCATGCCGCATTAAAGCGTGATTATTTGATTCATGATGAAAAAATCGATTTGATGCAGGAAATTGTCGACCGTCAGCTTCAAGCGATTCCTGACCTGTATGACCTTCAGCAGGAGGTAAGTATTTATATTGGTATTCCTTTCTGCCCAACAAAATGCGCTTATTGCACGTTTCCTGCTTATGCGATTAAAGGACAAGCTGGAAGAGTGGGAACGTTTTTGTTTGGTCTGCATTATGAGATGCAAAAAATCGGTACTTGGCTAAAAGAACATGGGATTAAAGTGACGACCGTTTACTTTGGCGGAGGTACGCCGACAAGTATCACTGCGGAAGAAATGGATTTACTGTATGAAGAAATGTACCTCTCATTCCCTGATGTGAAACATATACGGGAAGTGACTGTCGAAGCAGGACGTCCTGATACGATTTCGCCTGATAAGCTAGAGGTGCTAAACCGATATCATATTGACCGGATTAGTATCAATCCACAATCGTATGAGAATGAAACACTGAAAGCCATTGGCCGTCACCATAGTGTAGAAGAAACGATTGAAAAGTATCACTTATCAAGACAGTATGGCATGAATAACATTAATATGGACTTAATTATTGGTTTGCCGGGAGAAGGGCTAAAGGAATTCCAGCATTCCTTGCAGCAGACTGAAGAACTTAAGCCTGAATCTTTAACTGTGCATACGCTCTCCTTTAAAAGAGCGTCTGAGATGACGCGCAATAAGGACAAATATCAAGTAGCTGACCGAGAAGAAATCACACGTATGATGGATGAAGCGGTCGCTTGGACGAAAGCACATGACTATCATCCTTATTATTTATATAGACAAAAAAACATCTTAGGGAACCTTGAAAATGTCGGGTATTCATTAGATGGACAGGAAAGTTTGTATAATATCATTATTATGGAAGAAGTGCAGACAATCATTGGGATTGGATGCGGTGCTGCTAGTAAATTCATTGATCCACGTTCAGGAAAAATTACGCAATATGCCAATCCAAAAGATCCAAAATCATATAATGACCGTTATGAACACTATACTGAAGAGAAAATTCAATTTCTTGAGTCATTATTTGTTCCTCACGTTTAAACACTGCGGTGACGTAGTGTTTTTTTCATTTGTAAAAGGGTATATAAGTGATAAAAAGTTAAAGCAGGTGTACATATGATTGATGTGATCGGAATTGGGATTGGACCTGCCAATTTAGGTTTGGCGGCTTTGTTAGAGGAGTATGAAGATGTTTCATGCTGTTTTTTTGAACAGGAGTCTGAATTTGCCTGGCATCCTGGTATGCTGATCAAAGGAACGGATTTACAAGTCTCCTTTTTAGCTGATCTTGTGACGATGGCGAATCCAAGGAGCAGATATACATTTTTAAATTATTTACATGAATCCAATAGACTTCACCGGTTCTATACATTTGAACAGTTTGACATTCCGCGAAGAGAATTCAATGAGTATTTATCATGGGTCGCAGGTGAAATAGATAGCTGTCAATTTGGCATGAAGGTAGAAGAAGTGACGGACTGTCAAGGTGGTTATCTTGTGAAAGTCAGGTGCTTAAAGGATGGATCGCTTTCTGAGTATCGGGCAAAGCATGTCGTGCTTGGAACAGGGAGCAAACCGATGATTCCTGTCGATGTGCCTGATGCTGCACTGCCAAATGTGACCCATAGCAGCCGGTATTTAGATCAGCAGAAAGAACTTCATGAAGCTGAGTCGGTGACGGTGATTGGCTCTGGGCAGAGTGCAGCCGAAATCTTCTTAGACTTGCTTCAGCATCAGAAGAAAGGGCAGCAGCTATCTTGGTTTACGCGATCTAGTGAATTTAGAGAGCTAGAGACGGCTGAGCTTGGTCAGGAGCTATTTACACCAAAGTACGTTGAATATTTCCATTCGCTTCCTTATGAAGAACGAATGAACACATTGCCTAGGCTGACTGGATTAAGAAATGGGATAGATGCATCGACGCTCTCACGCATTTATCAAGAATTGTATCATCGGTCTGTTTCTGGCGAAGAGCCATCTGTGATTATTCAGCCAATGACCGAGCTTGAAGCGATTCAGGTGGAGGAGAATCAGTCTCTGAAGCTGAAACTAAAGCAGTGGCAGCTAAAGAAAGAAAAGAGTATAACAGTAGATCGTGCCGTATTGGCTACAGGGTACACACCGAATATCCCGGCGTGGTTTAGTGCGTATGAACCTTTGATTGAATGGGAAAGTGAGGAACATTTTAAAGTGACAAAAGACTTCAGGCTTGTGTTCAAAGACAAGCGTCCGCATCATTTCTTTACATTCACGCACCTAGATCACTCTCATGGAACAGCGGCGACCAATTTAAAACTATCCATCTACCGCAACCAGAAAGTGATTCAAACGATTCGCGGGGTCAAAGAAGCGCCAGTCAAGCAAGAAACAGCTTTTCAGCAATTTGAATAAGAGATAAAAAGGGCCCAAGCATAGGGCCCTTTTTCATTAGATTGTCGTTTCTTTTTTCGCTTTTGGTTTTTCTGTTTGCCATTTGAACACTTTGTTTAGGATTTGATAGATTCGCTTAGATTCCTTCGTCACCAGTGGACCTAATATCGCAAGGATTAAGACATACAATGCAGCAAATGGCTTTAAGGTAGCGGCAAGTCCGCCCGCAATACCGAGCTCGGCTACAATAATTGAAAACTCTCCGCGTGATACGATGGTTAAACCAATATTAGAAGACGCTTTATGAGAAAGTCCAGCTCTTCTCCCAGCGAACATTCCAGCAGTGAAATTCCCAATGAAGGTGAGGATCACAGCGCCAATCGCAAGCCAAAATGCATCACCTAATGTAAATGGATCAATGCTGAGACCGAAGCTGAAGAAAAACATGGCTCCGAAGAAATCTCTAAATGGTACCACAAGATGTTCAATGCGGTCAGCGTGCTCTGTTTCTGAGAAAACAAGACCAAGTAAGAGAGCACCAATGGCCTCTGCTACATGGATCGTCTCTGAGAAACCTGCGACAAAAAATAAAGCCGCAAAAATCACAATGATGAACACTTCGTTCGAACGGATATCGAATAACTTGTTTAATCGTTTCGGCAGCATACGTGCAATGATAAAGAAAAGCATCATATAACCAAAAGCAATGAAAATAGATAATAAGGCACCGCCAACTGTTGTGGCATCTCCTAGGACAAGACCGGATACGACGGATAAATAAACAGCGAGGAAAATATCCTCAAACATGATGATCCCAAGAATTAACTCAGTTTCAGGGTTCGCTGTCCGTTTCAAATCAACAAGAACTTTGGCCACAATGGCACTGGATGAAATCGTGATAACTCCTGCCATAATGAGAACTTCGAGGACCCCAAACCCTGTAATAAAGCCGTAAAGCAGTCCTAAGCTGAAGTTAATCAAAATATATATAGATCCGCCGACAGCAATGGACTTGCCCGATTTAATGAGCTTTCCCGCAGAGAACTCAAGTCCAAGGTAGAAAAGAAGGAACAAGACGCCCATTCTGCCAAAAAACGAAATAATGTCGGTGCTTTCAATAAATTTTAGATCAATGATCCCAATGGTTGGAGCATGCGGACCAACGATCATACCAAGGACAATGAGGAAAGGGATGATTGAGAATTTCATTTTATTGGCGATTAAGCTGGCGATGGCGATGAGAATCAGTGCCGTCCCAACTTCAAAGACTAAATGATCCATTCATCACTCTCCCCCTCTTGAAAGAAAATCACGTATCAATCGCTTTAAGTGTTTTCTTTCGCCTGAAATGACCAGCGTATCATTTGCTTCAATAATCGATTCGGCACCAGGGTTGAGTAATTTTTCATTTGTATGCTTTATGATCGCAATGACGGTGACTTCATAGTTTTGCCGCACATCTAAATCACCGAGTGTATATCCAACCGCTTTTGCTTCTTTTTCCACCTTAAACCATTCAATCATCAAGTCGTTGAAGGCCATTTCAATGGTTTCGAGTGCCTGTGGTTTATATACCATGCCGCCAATAATTGCAGCGATTTGCCGTGATTCAGCATCATCGAGAGAAATGGTGGACAGCACTTCATCTGGATCATCATCATCAAAACGATAAATCTCCCGTCTGCCATCATCATGAATCACGATCGTCATCTTTTCTCTATTTCTCGTTTCAATTTCAAATTTCTTTCCGATCCCAGGAAGATCATTTTCTTTAATATTCATTTTATCCCTCCGAATATGATAGGTTGTGATTTTCATATAGTGAATACGGATGAAATAAAATGAATCAGTATAGATAATTTGATTGATACATAATGGGGATCGCACACTTCATTTTCAAAAAACATAGATCAATCGATAACACAGCTGATGGAGCAGGCTTTAGAAGAAAAATCTTTGAATCAGCCAGTGATAATTTGTCCTTTAATAGAATAGAAGAGGCATGTTTTTTTGAAAATGGAGGTGTCTTCACAGCGTGTATTTCTTCATCGTAGATGGATGGAGAAATAAGACTAGGTGTGCTCGCTTCTGCTTGTGGATCAAAAACGACATTTGAAAAAGGAGAAAACATGACGATGAAATGAACTAATATGAATAGGGAACACCTGATCAACCATTCTCCCCCTTTCACCATCAATTTCTTTCTTCATTTACTATATAAAAATATATTTTTCGTTTCAACAATTATGCTTGTTTTGGTATCAACTGATCCTGAAATTTTTTATGCAGAGGAAAAAGGATTATTCGGGTTGAAATGGAAGTAAGTCATGTGCTTAAAAAAGGGGGATGGATGATGACATATATCAATTGTCAGCTAGACGGGGATATTTTTGAAATCGTTTTCAATAGACCGGATGCTTACAATTCATTTCATGTGGAGATGTTTGCTGAATTCAAAGAGGCATGTGATGCGGCGGAGGATAGTAGTGCAAAAGTCGTTGTGATCAAGGGTGCGGGAAAAGGGTTTTCAGCAGGCGGAGATATTGGCATGATGCTTAAGCAGGAAAGTGAAGAGGATTTCCATCATGTGATGGATTTGATCGAGGGGATTACGCTTTCTCTTGCAGGTATGAAAAAAGTGACGATTGCCCTTGTCCACGGGTCAGCGGCTGGCCTTGCTTTTAGCTTTGCTTTAAGCTGTGACTACTTGTTTATGCATCAAGATGCAAAGCTCGCCATGAATTTTAATGGAGTAGGTTTAATTCCAGATGGCGGAGGGCACTTTTTCCTTACAAAAAGAGTCAGTGAACAAACCGCGAAACAATTGATTTGGAGCGGACAAAAGCTTCCGGCTGAAGAAGCGCTAAAGCTGCGCCTTGCAGACGGCGTATTTCAAGAGGAAGTCGATGCGTATCAAAAGGTATGTGTGAAGCCGTTTATGAACATGCCGCTTCAAGCATTTATCGAGACAAAGCGAATCTATTTCCAGCAGTCAGAATCACAGCTGCTAGCCGTTCTTCAAAAGGAGAGGGCAGCACAGGCTAGACTGAGGCAAAGCCATGATCATAAGGAAGGCATTCAGGCCTTTTTAGAAAAAAGACGACCTGTGTTCCAGAATGTATAAACGAATGTGAGGCCGGCGAATGCCGGCTTTTTTAACGTTCAAATAAAAGCAGCTTGCCTGCATCATCAACGAGCCGATGAGAATGCTTCGTGTATTGCTGTTCTAATAAGCGATGGCGACCTAATTCCTTTGCCTCTTCATCACTATCTGTTGTGATTTTTTCATTTAGTAAAGTCTCACCTGACGGGTCAAATACAGTTAAAAAGTATGTCTTCTCCATTCCTCATCTTCCTTTCCTCTGCTTTTCTATGTAATTAAACAAGGAATAAGACAAAACCTCTTTTTTACCCCTTAAAAATGTGTTTTTTAGAATGAGAGTGATAGAACGTGCATTCGCAAAAATGGCATGATAAAATATGGACAATGACAGTATCGGACAAGGAGATAGACGTTTGACTAAGCTCACCTTTATTCATGCCGCAGATTTACATTTAGACAGTCCATTTGCAGGAATGTCGAATATCCCTAGCTTACCCTTTAAGCGGCTCAAAGAAAGTACATTTCAAAGTGCGAAGAATATGTTTGATCTCGCCATTGCTCGAGCAGTAGACTTTGTGCTGCTGAGCGGAGATTTATTTGACGAATCTAACCGCAGCCTGAAAGCACAGCTGTTTTTAAGAAATCAGTTTCTAAGACTGCAAACCGAAGGGATTGAAGTCTTTATTATTTATGGTAATCATGATCATTTAGGCGGTGAATGGACACCGATTGAGTGGTCTGAGAATGTGCACGTTTTTTCAACCAGTACCCCAAGTGAGCAATCCTACTATAGAGGAGATCAGCTTGTCGCAAGTATTTATGGATTTAGCTACAAAGAGCGTGCTGTCTATGAAAATATGACCTCTCATTATGTCAAAAAGACAGATGCTGCCTATCACATTGCGATGCTTCACGGTACATTAGCTGGACAAGAAGGTCATGACGCGTATGCACCTTTTCAGCTTGAGCAGCTCCTTTCCCGAGATTTCGATTATTGGGCGCTTGGACATATACATAAGAGAGCTCTTCTGCATGAAGACCCGTTGGTTATTTACCCTGGTAACATGCAGGGCAGACATATAAAAGAAAAAGGAGAGAAAGGCTGTTACGTTGTTCAACTCTCTGAGGATTCTGCGGCAGCGGAATTTATTAGCTGTGCGGATGTGATGTTTGAGACACTTGAAATAGACATCACAGAGACGGTTCATATGACGGATCTTGTGACACTTGTGGATAACAAAATCATTGAACTGAAAGAAGAAGGCGTCCCTCATTTTGTGAAAATCGAATTGACGGGTGATTCTCCTTCTTACTTTGAGCATACGCAGCTTGAGTTGCTTGAGGAGCTGATGGCCGTTCTTCATGAACAGGAGGAAGATGAAGATGTATTCGTTTGGGTGATATCGATTGACTGCCAGACAAACGAGGACGTCGCCTATCCAGAAGATTCCTTTTTAAAGGAACTCACTGCTGAAATTTCACAGTTTGAGGCATATGAAGAGCTTCTATCACCGATCAAGCGTCACCCAACCTATAGAAAGTCAGGAAAAGCTCTTACAAAAGAGGATGAAGTGGATATAAAAGAAGAAGCACAAAGGCTGCTGACAGAACAGCTTAAGCAATTATGAGAAAAGGAGAGGCACAATGAAAATACGTTCACTCCATATCGCCCATTTTGGAAAATTTTCAAATCGGACCTTTCACTTTTCTGATGACGGTTTTCAGCTAGTTTACGGGCTGAATGAATCGGGGAAAACGACATTGAAAACGTTTATTGAATCGATGTTATTTGGTTTTTCGAAAAACAAGATGTACAAGACGAAGCAGGGTTCTTTTTATGGTGGTTCCCTCACTTGCCAAGATGACGAGTTAGGCGTCATCTATATTGAGAGAACATCCGATCGCGGTGGGCAAGCACAGGTGTTTTTACCGAATGGTGAAGTGAAAGACGAAGCTTTTCTAAAGACACTTTTAAAGGGAACGGATCGCAGATTATATCAATCAATCTATTCGTTTGATGTGTTTGGACTTCAAAATGTCCAAGCCTTGAATCAGGACCAGATAGGCGAATTTCTACTTTTCTCAAGTTTATTTGGCTCAGATGCAGCCACCAAGATGGATAGCAGGCTGCTAAAGCAGCAGGAGCAGCTGTTTAAACCAAATGGCCGCAAGCCTGAATTAAATCAGCAGCTTGATCGCTTAAAAGAGCTGGCAGGTCAACTGAAACAAGCGAGATTGGCAGAAGGCAGCTATATCGAAAAGAAACGGGAGCATTCTGAATTATTGGAGACGATCGAAAAGCTTCAAAATGAAATGAAACAAGCGGAAGAACACCTTCAGAAACTGACTGAATCCATTCAAGTGTATCCCATGATTGAGAAAAAAGTGGAGTTGAAAAAGGAATTAGCCCGCTATCCAGACCGAGTCAAACGTTTTAGAGCAGAAACTGAGCATGAGCTGGATAAACTAGAATCACACCTTCACCCGAAAAAGGCTCAATTGACTGCACTGAAACAGAGGTTAGATCATTTGCAAACCTCACTCGTACAAGTTCAACCGCTTTATGACAAGGAAACCTTTATGGAGATGAAACGAGTCGTAGATGAAGCATCTAATGTTGAGCTTGTGAAAAAGCGCATAGCAGAGTGTCAAGCAAACCGTGATTCATTGAAACAAAAAATAGACGAAGCGGTCGCAAAGTTAAACTGGGAGCGCCCGATAAAGCTCGAACAAATCGACGATTCGCTTGAATTCGAGTGGGAATTAAAGGAGATTGTCACTCAATACGTTCGTCTCATGGACCGAAAAGCGCAGTTAGATGAACGATTTGATCACGCAAGACATGAGCTGGACGAAGCAGAAGCCGCGCTAAAAGGATTAAAGGAACAAGAAGTGAGACTGCGCGGAGCAGAAGATGAAGCGAAGGAGACAAGAGCGAAAAAGAAACGGGTTTATTCCCTGGCGTTGTTATTCCAAGGCTTGATCGCATTTGATGTGGTGTTTCTGTTTGTTCTATTCTTTTTAACAGAGTGGTGGATCACGCTCTCGTTTGCGGGATTTTCTGTTTTTCTCTTCTTTGTCATTTACTCATCCAGTCAAATGAGCCCTATGAAACAAAGAAACGGCGAAGCCGCCTTAGATTCCTTTCAAGTGCAGGCAGCTTCAGCTGAAACACTTATGAGGCAGAAGGAGCTGCTTTACGAAAGAATCATCCGGCAATATGAAGACTGGGAGCTAGAGCTGGAGCCTGTCCAGCAGCAAGTAGAGGAAAAGAAGAGACAGCTTGGCTTGTCGTCTGAGCTTTCTTTCCTAGTAGAGGCCTTCCATATTCTAAAACAATTAAAAATCAATACAGCGGCATATGAGGAGCTTCAGCGTGAAATAGAAGAACTCTCCGATCAGCAATCGATTTATGAGCGCAAGGTTTCAGCGTTAACCAGTATTCTTCAAAAAAAGGAAGGAACTATTCAGGAGAATATTTCAGCCTTTCAAGAGATATTGGAAGATGAGGCGAAAAGAGAAAAAGAACGTCAAACATTACATGTATCCATTCAACATGCGATGCAGCAGCTCGCGACACTAGAAGGTGAAATTCAATATTACGAAAAACAAACTGATGAGCTTTTTCATCAAGTAGAAGCAGAGTCCAAAGAAGATTACCAAGTACTTTCTCATCTATCGAAAGAATACCGGGAACGGCTTTTGGAGCTGCAGCAGCTGAATCAAGAGCTTCATAGAAACGGTAGTTTTGATGAGGAGGAATGGATTATTCGCAAAGGACTACTTCTCCTTGAGGAGGAGTGTGCAGAAGCAAAGCAGCACCTTCATGACATTCAATTGAATGCGGAGAATATGGAAAAGCGTTTAGCAGAACTAGCAGTGGAAATCCGGCAAATAGAAGCTTCTGGAACGGTGTCTGATTTGACTCATCAGCTTGCCGCAGAGCAGGAGCATGCGAAGCACCTCGCAAAAAAATGGGCGGCCATTCAGCTTGTCCGCTCCGTCATACGAGAAAAATTGAATGAGCATAAAGAAACAAGGCTGCCTGCATTGGTTCAAACAGCCTCTAGTTTTATTCAACCGTTAACAAATGATCGTTATGAAGCAATTTTATTTTCACCTGAAGATGATTTCCTGATGGTGAAAAGAATGGATGGACGACTATTCCGTCCAGAGGAGCTTTCACAGGCAACGTGTGAACAGATCTATCTAGCGATTCGTTTTGCGCTTGCTTTGTCTCATCAACAAGATTGTCAGCTTCCGTTTATGATGGATGACAGCTTTGTTCATTTCGATCACGTACGTTTAGGCAGAGTGCTGGAGATGATGAACGAACTCACACGTTTTGAAACACAGCTGTTTTATTTCACCTGTCATGAGCATATGAAGCAAGCGGCAGAAGATGGACAGGTTACGAGTTTAGCAGTTGAATGATTGACAAATAATGACTTATGTTATACTTATATGAGCAGAAACATGGAAGGAGCTTTTATTGAATGGCTAAAGGGATCATGACCTATGATGTCGGCGAACAAGTTGACCTGCATTTATTAATTAAATCATCTACTAAAGGGATTGCGAGTAATGGCAAACCATTTTTAACGTTAATTCTTCAAGATCAGAGTGGAGATATTGAGGCGAAACTATGGGATGCGAAGCAGAATGATGAACAAACCTATGCCGCACAAACCATTGTGAAGGTAGTAGGCGATATTCATCATTATCGCGGGAGGAATCAGCTGAAACTTAGGAATATACGCCCTGTTGCTGAAAATGAGCAAATTCGAATCGATGATTTTCTCGAAACAGCTCCTATTCCAAAGCATGATATGATGGATACGATTATGCAATATATTTTTGATATGAAAAACCCTAATATACAGCGTGTCACAAGACATTTGCTAAAAAAATATGGACAGGAATTCGCTGACTATCCAGCAGCGACAAAAAACCATCACGAATTTGTCTCTGGTCTTGCTTATCACGTGGTGTCCATGCTGCATTTGGCTAAATCAATTGTTGATCTATATCCATCTTTAGATCGAGATCTTTTATATTCAGGCATCATTCTTCATGATTTAGGAAAAGTCAAAGAGCTTTCAGGCCCAGTCTCAACCACCTATACGGTGGAAGGGAATTTAATTGGTCATATTTCGATTATGGTGACAGAAATTGCGAAAGCTGCTGAGGAGCTTGGCATTGATTCAGAAGAAATTCTGATTCTACAGCACTTAGTCCTAAGTCATCACGGAAAAGGAGAGTGGGGCAGCCCAAAACCACCAATGGTAAAGGAAGCCGAAATTCTCCACTATATTGATAATTTAGATGCGAAGATGAATATGATGGATCGTGCGCTTGAGCATGTGAAGCCAGGAGAATATACAGAACGTATTTTTGCGCTAGAGAATCGTTCATTTTATAAACCAGCCTTTCACGAATAACCATGTCAAAACGTCCGCTTATGCGGGCGTTTTTTTCATAACTTGTCTTCTCTTTGCATAAACATGTAACACAAGGGAAGAGAGAGCTGTTCTGAAAAAAAGGAGGCGATAAAAAATGTTGTTTTTTCCATGGTGGGTGTATGCATGTATCATTGGCATTATTTTCTGTGCGTATAAATTAATGACAACGGCTAAAGAGGAGCAAGAGATTGATCAATCCTTTATTGAAAAGGAAGGAGAAATTTTTATCGAGCGAATGGAGCAAGAAAGAGAGCGCAGACGTCAGGGGGAGCAAGTGAAAAGATCCCAGGATACGTCGGCACATGAAGATCACTCGATTGCTTAAATCTGGTCATAAAAAACCCCCTCTGCACGTTCATTGCAGAGGGGGTTTTTTGTGATTATTGGCCTTGTTGATTTTGTGCGGGTTGTTGAGACTTTTCTTTGAACGTGTTTTCAAGCTCTTTATCTTTTACTTTCACATCTGCATCTTTCACCAATTTGTTTAAGATGGTTTGGATTTCATTTGTGTCTGCTTGTTTTTGATTAGTTAGTTCTTTTTTCAAGTCTGCTTTCATGTCATCGTATTTACCGCGTTCTTCGGTCTTTTTAATGATATGGTAGCCGAATTGTGATTTCACTGGTTTGCTGATTTCATTCACTTTTAGTTTGAATGCAGCTTTACTGAAGTTTTCGTCCATTTGACCTTCTTTTGCGAACCAGCCTACATCTCCGCCTTGTGCAGCTGAAGCGGTATCAGTTGAATATTCAGACACAACAGCATCCCATTTTTCACCTTTATCTAATTTCTTTTCCACTTCGTCAGCTGTTTTCTTATCAGCTACTAAAATGTGGCTTGCGCGGATTTTGCCTTTTAGGTCATCGTAATACGCTTTTACTTCTTTATCAGTGATTTTGATGTTAGCTTTGGCAGCCTTTTGAGTCAGCAGCTCATATTTCACTTGATCTTTGATGTAATCTTTTCCGAATTCATCTTGAAGTTGTTTTAAACGATCTTCACCAAGTGTCTTTTTATATTCTTCCATTTTCTTATCAATTTCTTTATCAGATACTTTGTATTTGTCAGCAAGAACCTTTTGTTGAACAAGTAGATTTAAAGCATCTCCACCTGCTTGTTTCTTAAGAGTTGTATAAAGCTCTTCTTTTGTGACATCTCCTGATTTTGTTGTTGCGATGACATCTTTATCACCGCTACTGCATGCGCCAAGAGTTAAAACACTAACTGCTGTTACAGCTGCTAAAGCCATTTTTTTCATTCAAAAAACACTCCTAATCTTTCCAATTTATTTATCATTGCTTGTATCATAACATATTGTGACACGCTGTAAAAAGAAATGCAAATGGGAGGGCATTCGTCTAGTCAAAAATTTGCGCGCGACATACACATATAGTGATCACAAAAAGGAGGCTGAATTATATGGGAGCAGGATATTCTAATGGATTTGCTTTATTGGTCGTGCTATTCATTTTGCTGATCATCGTTGGTGCAGCATATCTTTATTAATTAAATCGCTGTGACAGAAAGGAGCCGTCCTGCCATGCGTGCGGGCGGTTCTTTTTTTAAACGATGACAGGTGCCTAAACGTTTTCAATTTTATTGCATACACTGAGCTTAGAACAGAGGAAGAACTGGCAGGAGGTGTTTTTACATGGGAGGAGAAGTCTTCGCTGGCGGTTTTGCACTAGTCGTCGTGTTATTCATCTTATTGATCATTATCGGTGCATCTTGGATTTGCTAATTAATCAATATACACAAAAAGCTGCCCTCAAACTGGCAGCTTTTGCTTTGATCTTAAATAGATATGGTAATTTCAACAAATGATGAGATCAGTAAGATCAGTATCGATACATTGATAAAGCGAAACACCTTATCTTGCCGTTCTTCAGGAATCTCTCTGACAAGGCATAATGTATTAGTAAGCCTGTTTATTGAATACACAATAAACGCGGCAAAGACGATGAAGTAAAATAAAACTATCGGAGATCCCCCCTCTCTATGCTATTCCCATACTACATTACCAAATTTTTTATGAAAAAGATAGAAGTTGGCTTTAAAAACCTCATGATGAGGATGTTTGGTCAACTAAAATATCAAACTCGTCTTGGGCTTGATCGATGATGCAGGATTTAGGTGCTTTAAGCAGTTTCCATGCAAATAAAAAGTCAGGCAAACAATAGCCTGCATGAATACTTGCGATGATGATAAAATAGTGTGCATACATAGGAAGCGCCACACCTAAAACAAAGTAAACCGGTGAAATCACACAAAATGGACTGAGAAGTGAATAAAGCATGATGTTCTTTGGCACACGCTGCCAGCAATTTCGTTTAAATAGCGTCATTTTTTTCTTGTTTTTCATCACTGGGATCAAGTGAACCACACGGTGGACGAGCAATGTCACAAGTAAAAGCATAGCAAAAAGCGGTGCGTTGTGACTGCTTAGTCTCGTTTCAGGATGAGTCAGTTGAAAACATAAAAAAGCCGTAATGAAAAAAAGTATAGCAAGACTTATGGCTGAAATCAGCAGTCTTGTATAACCATAATCCTTTTCAAGATTAATGGTCTTCCAACAATTCATTTTTCATCCTTCCAATCTTAAAAAACTAATTGAATATCTCAAGATAATTTACTCTTCCTGAGGATAAAAATCAATGGTTTTCATGAAAAAAAATAAAATGTTGCCTTCATATGGAATAAAGAGAGGAAACTTTGGGTTTTTCAAGAAAAAAAGACAGAAGAGGGAGGTTCGTCTCTTTCGTCAATGAGTAATTTCGGCTAGAATAGAAAGACTAAGAGAAAGAGGGAACGTACATGAGTATTGAGGAACGAATGAGCCAGCTCGAATATTATATGGAACTTTTGCTGACGGCGACCGATATGAGCCGTTATCCATATTATGCATTATTGATCAGACAGCGGGTATCGAAAGAAGAGGCGCTGGAAATTGAGCGTATTTGTGCTGAGCTTTCAGAGGAAATGGACAAGCAAAAAGCACAAGGCTACGTCATGTTTGACGATATGCTTGCGCTTTTTGCAGGACAGTTAATTGAAAAGCTGGATGTGCATGAGACGATATTTGCATTGCATGATCAAGGGCTGTTTCAGCCGTTAATGAATGAATTTATAAAGATCATTAAACAATTTGATTTGCTTTAGCCGCTTTTTCTGCTGCATCAGCTGAGTCTTCAAGTTCCTCAGGTTTTTTCGTGACTTTTCCTCGCTCATTCAAAAAGTCTTTCTCAATGTTTGAAAACGATTTCTCGAAAATCTCCATGAAGTCCTCACCATAGATGTTTCGGATAATACACATCATTTCTAAAATCTCAGGGAACTTTCCGTAAATGTCATGAAGCGGCTGTGCGCCTTTGACAATACCAGTTCGTGCCGGGTCATAATCTTCGAGTAGTTTATGGAATGTCTCTTCGCCTTTTGGCGTTAGCTCAATATACGTATTGCGTTTATCGTTTAACTTTTTAGAAAATTTTAAAAATCCTCGTTCCTCCAGTTTCTTGGAGAAGTTAAACGCCGTTGATACATGCATGACGCCAAACTTTGCAATTTCTGATATTGAAGCTCCTTTTAATTGATACGCAATCCACAAAATATGATGTTCATTGATATTTAGGTTATACGGTTTGATCCACTGCTGCCAGTCCTTTTCAATGGATTTCCAAAGAGCTTTGCTCAATTGGGCCATTCTTTGACTGAATAAAAGTGCTTCTTTTACATCGAAAGGCTGTTCCGAATGATTCATCCATTTCACCTACTTCTCTTTTTCTTGTAATTCTATTATGCCAATAAAATAAAGATTAATAAAGCTGAAAATTCAAGAATTTTTAAAACTCATGAAAAACATTGACAAAATAACCTTTTTTCAACAAAAAAAGTGTGGGATACGCACCCCGCACACTTTTGTAAACGAATATTTTTTCTTGAGTATATTAGTTTTGTAAGGTTTTCTCCAGTTGTTTGAGCTTTTCCTCAATTTCCTGAATTTCCTTTTGCAAATCCTGCTGATGAGGTTTGATTTCTTCGCGCCATTGCTGAATCGATGTTTGTAATTCAGTTCCGACTTCTTTAATAACCTCTGCGCTTTCTTTTGCTGTTTCAACAATTTGCTCTTTTAAAGCTTGTCCATCTCTTTTTAATCTTGTCAGCGTATCTTCGAATTTGTCATAGCCGTCTTTCATCTTTCCGCGCACATCTCTGCCAGAAGAGGGAGTCGTCAGGAGCACTGCCGCACCTCCGAGGAGACCGCCTACAAATAATCCTGTTAATAAAGAACGTCCACTAGCCATTCAAATCACCTCTAGTCAAATTTTACACATTCGCATGTTCTCTCTGAGCTGACGATCAGCTTCATTGAACTTCCATACATAGCTTGCTTTATTTTAGCATACTTTTGAAGAAAAGGGAGGGGAGAAGGTTGTCTGTCTTTCTGTTCGTTTTTACGTGTATCGGTGTCGTTTTTACAGGTGGTTCTATTCATTATGCAAGACAGCTGGGGTATGCAGGGTCTTATCCGCCAAAACATGTATTAAAGCAAAAAGCACTTGTGTGTGCGGCAGGTGCAGGAATTTCGCTCCTCATTTTGCTGCTAACCCTTTTTCTTTTATAAAAGCATGAAAAAAACCTCTTCATCTATTATGAAGAGGTTCGATTATTCGTTAAGCAACTTCTATCATTCTTGCACGTCTGAGAATGGACTGTGCAATTGGGAAGACAAATACCATGGCAATGGTATTAATCACGGCTGCTGGCAGGACGACGCCTACAAGAAGTGCCGGTAATGCAGCTGGCAGTCCAGTGATCAGTAATGCGGCAGATAAGAAAATCACGCCGGATACGATGGTTCCAATCGCAGTTAACACAGCGGTCAGCACTACTTTGTTCTTTATCTTCATGCAAGATAGGAAAAGGGCTAAGAAGATAAAGGCTGTCACTGGTTTATCAATCATATTTGGAATTTGTCCGCCTGGGAAACCTGTTGTTAATGCAGAAATGGCGCCAGTTACGAGGGCAATAACCACTACATGCTGTACCTTTGGGAAAAGGATGATGCTTAAAAACATCATGACCAGCATCATATCAGGTTTCATTCCGAAAAAGATGGGCGGGAAAATCGTATGCAAAACAGCTCCCATTGCTGCAAGCAATGACATAATCACTAATTCTTTTGTTTTCATTTCTATGCTCTCCTCTGCTAAGCTCTTAGAACTCTCCAATAATATGGCTCATCATTTATTGCAAGAGTCATCACTTTATATTTCTCGTTATTATAACAAATTTATTTCTCTATAGAAAAGCTTTTTCACTCATTTTCTTGCTGGAACTTTTTCATAAAGTCCGCAAGCTTTTGGCAGTCTTCAATCGATACCGCATTGTAAATAGAAGCTCTGCATCCACCGACAGAACGGTGGCCGGCAAGCCCAACCATTTGTTCCTGCTTTGCTTTCTCTACAAAGGAAGCAGTGAGCGCATCATCACGAAGGGTAAACGTGACATTCATATGCGATCGGCTGTCAGTGCGTGCGTGTCCTTTGTAAAAACCGCCGCTTTGATCAATTGTGTCATAGAGAATGCCTGCTTTTTGTTCATTGCGTTTTTCCGCTGCTTCTACACCGCCAGCCTGTTTGACATGGTCAAGGACAAGAGACAGCATATAAATCGCAAAAGTCGGTGGTGTGTGATAAAGAGAGCCAGCTTTTGCGTGTGTTGAATATTTTAATATTTTCGGTGTGCTGCTTTTCTCTTTTTCTAATAAACGTTTGCGCGCGATCACAATCGTGATACCAGAAGGCCCTAAGTTTTTTTGTGCCCCAGCATAAATGAGATCAAATTGAGAAACATCGATTTTTTTGCTGAGAATATCACTGGACATATCCGCAATGAGCGGTAATGATGTACCAGGGAACGTTTTCCACTGAGTGCCGAAGATCGTATTGTTTGATGTGATGTGTAAGTAAGCGCCATCTGTTAAATCGGAGGCATCTACTTCTGGAATATACGAGTAGTTGTCGTCTTCACTTGAAGCAAACACAGATGTTTCACCAAACCCTTTTGCTTCTGATAATGCTTTTTCTGACCAAGCGCCTGTTTGAATGAAATGAGCCGTTTCGCCTTCATGTAAGAAGTTCATAGGAATCATCGCAAATTGAAGGCTAGCTCCGCCCTGTAAAAAGAGGACTTCATAATCTTCAGGAATGTCCATCAGTTCCACCAACAGTGCTTTTGCCTTATTGTGGACTTCTTCATATTCACCGCTGCGATGAGACAGCTCCATCACAGACATTCCAGTTTGTTTAAAATCAACAAGTTCTTCCTGTGCTTTTTGAAGCACTTCTAGCGGCAGTGCCGCCGGACCAGCATTAAAATTCGTCGTTCGCTTCATCACAATCTCTCCCTATTTCTCGCGTTAATGGATCAAAAGATAAAACCATCCTATCACAAATTTGAAGCAATTGGACAAAAAATTTGAATCGTTCTAAATATCTTACTATTAAGAAATGAAGGGGATAAAAAGAGGGGGCAGAAATGAGAAAAACCTCATCTATTAAGATGAGGTAAGGCGAGTATGGATGGCAGAAGAAATGTCTTTTAAATCCTCTGACGTGTATTGATCTTGATGTGATTTCCATACGGCACCAAAGCCATCGCCTTTGCCGTAACGCGGAATGATATGCATATGGTAATGGAACACAGATTGTCCAGCTTTTTCGCCGTTGTTGTTTAAAAGGTTTAATCCAATGGGTTCAAATTCCTGTTTGATGGCTCTTGCAATTTTCGGAATCGCTTGGAAGTAGTGATTAGACACTTCTGGTGTCATTTCGTAGATGTTTTCTTTATGTATTTTCGGGATTACAAGGGTATGCCCTTTTGTTACTTGGCTAATATCTAGAAAAGCCAATACATGCTCGTCTTCATATACTTTTGCACATGGAATGTCTCCATCAATGATCTTGCAAAAAATACAATCGCTCACGTCATGTCACTCCTCATTCATTTTCCTTCATCGTATCACAAAAATGAGCAAAAAAGAAAACAGGATAAGCGAACTCCTTTGGTCGCTCATCCTGCTCCTGCAGAAGAAATGCTGATGCTTTCATTCGATATGCCTTTTGAATTCTCTATTTACTGAAATAAAGAATTCATATGCCTGCTATTTCTGCCGTAAACACCTCATTTGACGTTTTGGTTTGTCGTATACATATTGTATAGGACACAAAAATCAAGAATCAGTGAAGCAAAACAGAAGCTAAGGTTTTTAGATGAAAAACCAACTTGTTATGCGGTTCTTTGCCTTTAACAAACACCTCATTTACTTATTGGTCATCAAGTTCATTTCTTCTACATACATTATGATGACCAAGACGCCTATTTTTTATTCAGGACTTGTCTATAGGTAAACATTTCAAATTACCTTTCGTTTTTGTTACTATAAAGGAAAAACGAAAGAAAGGAACGAATTCATGTCCCTTCTCACTGTAAAAGATGTAACGGGTGGATATACGAAGAATCCCGTTCTAAAAAATATCTCATTTGAATTAGAAAGAAATCAAATCGTCGGTCTCATCGGTTTAAACGGGGCGGGGAAAAGTACAACCATTCGCCATATCATTGGACTCATGAAACCGCATAAAGGTGTTATTGAATTGAATGGACGAACCCTTCAAGAGGATCAAGAGGCGTATCGCTCGCAGTTTACGTTTATTCCAGAAACACCTGTATTATATGAAGAATTAACTTTAAAAGAGCATTTAGAGCTGACAGCGATGGCTTATGGGCTATCAAAAGAACAATTAGATGAACGGCTGCCGTCATTGCTGAAAGAATTTCGAATGGAGAAACGTTTGAAGTGGTTCCCTGCTCATTTTTCAAAAGGAATGAAGCAGAAGGTCATGATTATGTGTGCATTTCTTGTTGAACCAGAACTGTATATCATTGATGAACCGTTCTTAGGTCTTGATCCTCTTGCCATCAATGCACTGCTTGAACGGATGAATGCTGCAAAGAAAAACGGCGCTAGTGTCCTGATGTCAACGCATATCTTGGCGACAGCAGAACGCTATTGTGATTCCTTTATTATTTTGCACGAAGGGGAAATCAGAGCGAAAGGAACACTGACAGAGCTGAGAGAACAGTTCGATATGAGAGATGCGACACTCGATGATCTTTATTTGGAATTAACAAAGGAAGAAAGCTATGAGTAAAACGACTCAAAGCATTTGGAAATCCCGATTAGAGGAACACATACAAGATACAAGAAAATATTTAAAATATATGTTCAATGATCATCTTGTCATTGTGCTCATTTTTTTCCTTGCAGGCGGAGCGAGCTGGTATAGTAACTGGCTTAAACAAATTCCAGCTCATTTTCCTTCCTACTGGGTCATGGCAGTTGTTTTCTCATTGGTGCTGACAAGCTCTTACGTGCGGACGTTGATCAAAGAAGCAGATCTCGTGTTTTTACTTCCTTTGGAAGGGAAGATGGAGCCTTATTTAAAACAAGCTTTTAACTTTAGCTTCATTTCTCAGCTGTTTCCTCTCATTGCCGTATCCATTGTCGCACTCCCGCTTTATTCGGCAGTGTCTTCAGGCGGCATCAAGATGTATGTGCTTATATTGGCGCAAATGATTTTGATTAAGGGTTTGAATACAGCCATTCAATGGAGAATGACGTATTTCCAAGGAAAACAGATGAGAAGGCTTGATGCAGTCCTTCGTTTTCTATTGAATATGATTTTAATCTATACCGTTTTACAGGCATCCTATGCAATCGCAATCGTTTTTTATCTGATCTATGGTGTCTATCTTGTTTACTTAACAAATGCAGTCAAAAAGCAGCCTTTTCAATGGGAATTGCATATTTCTGACGAATTAAAACGAAAACAGCGTTTTTATCGTTTGGCAAACTTATTTACAGATGTGCCTCATTTAAAGAAACAGGTGAAAAGAAGAGCCTATATGGACTGGCTTTTGCAGTTTGTTCCGTATGACCAGCGTAAAACTTTTTCTTACATGTATGTGAGGGCATTCTTACGATCAAATGACTATTTTGGTCTCGTGTTTAGGCTAACAGCCGTGTTTGTGCTGATTATTTTGTATACAGGTGCAGCAGGCTGGGTGGGTGCACTGCTTGTCTTGTTCACCGTGTTTATCACAGGTGTCCAGCTTGTGCCGTTAACGAAGCACTTTGCCCACCTTTCATTACAGGCACTTTATCCAGTTACTCAGCAAGAAAAGGATCGGAGTTTTTTTATTCTCGTCCGTAACGTGCTCATCATCCAATCGATTTTGCTCAGTTGTTCAGTACTACCGGCAGGAGGATGGCAGGGAAGTGGACTTGCCCTTCTGATTTCACTGGCATTTGTACTTGTCCTTTTCAAGCCTTACGTACTTAGTCGATTGAAAAAGATGAGATAAGAAGAGATATGTTTCTGACCGCAAGCGTATGATGACATCGAGGAGGGGAACGGATGAATGCAGCTGAACGGGAGTTATATGAAGAAGCCATTCTTTTTCAAACGCGTTTTTTAAGAAAACCATCAAAGATCGAACGCTTTTCAAAAGGAGTTCAGCAGCAGGTGAACCGACGAATCCCTGCCAGGTTTCATCAAGTCATCACAAGTGCGGTCAAAACAATGGTTGAATCCACCGTATCAGGATCTCACTTCACTTCATTTTCAGTCATTGATGAACAATTAACCATCATTGAGCGGAATGAACTGGCAAAGGAGAAAGTGAAGTACTATCAAAAGGCAGCTGCGATCGAAGGAATTGGAACAGGTGCAGGTGGTATTTTGCTCGGTATGGCAGACTTTCCGCTGCTGCTTAGCATCAAGATGAAATGTCTTTATGAACTGGCATGTATTTATGGCTTTGATTTGTCTCAAAAAGAGGAAAGACTCTTTTTGCTCTGTATATTTCAACTTGCCTTTTCCGGCAGTGCGCATCGTCAAAAAATGATGAGCATCATCGAAGATTGGGAAACGAGCCGCGAGAAAATGGATTGGTACAGCTTCCAGCAGGAGTATCGAGATTACATTGACCTAGTGAAGCTGTTTCAATTAATGCCGATCGTCGGAGCCGCTGTTGGCGGTGTAGCAAATCATCACCTGACAGGACAACTCGGAGATGTCGCTCGTCATGTGTTTCACTTACGGGTGTTGAGAGAAATGAAATAGAAAAGCCGCTGTTTGCCAGCGGCTTTTTTTTTATTCATCGTAGGAAAGGACGGCACGGGCGAGTACCTTTGCTGCGATGGGCATTGCTTTTTCGTTGATATCAAACTTCGGGTGGTGATGGGGATACACGTCTTCGCTGTTTTCCGGCATGGCGCCTGTGTAAAAGAAGGTACCAGGGACATGCTGAAGGTAGTAAGCAAAATCTTCTCCACCCATTTGGGTTTCGGCTTCTTTTACTTCTGTGACACCATCTGTTTGTTTTGCGATGTCAGCAATAAATTCAGTCGGCTTTGGATGATTTTTGACAGCAGGATATCCTCTTACATATTCATATGTGTAGCCGGCATCATGCATGTCGCACACCCCTTTTACAACCTGTTCAATTTCTCGTTCGATGGTGTGTCGTGCACTTTCTTCGAAGGATCGTGCAGTACCAGTTAAAACTGCTGAATCTGCAATGACGTTAAAAGCATTCTCTGCCACAAAACCTCCAACAGATACAACAGCAGAATCAACTGGATTGACTTTACGGGCTACGACTTGCTGCAAGTTTGCGACGATTTGTGAACCGATAAGGACAGCATCTTTTGTTAAGTGAGGCTGGGCGCCGTGTCCGCCTTTCCCCTGAACTCGGATAGAGAAGCGGTCGGCAGCTGCCATAAAGTTCCCGCTTTTATAAAGAACCGTGCCACAAGGCTCTGGTGACCAAAGATGTGTCCCGAATATGACATCGACACCGTCTAAGCAGCCATCTTCGATCATTGGTTTTGCGCCGCCTGGCGCATATTCTTCTGCGTGCTGATGAATGAGGACGATTTTCCCTTTTAATTGATCACGGTGCTCATTCAAAATTTTCGCTAAGACAAGTAGTGTCGCTGTGTGCCCATCGTGCCCGCATGCATGCATTACACCGGGCTTTGTCGACTTGTAAGGCACTTCCTTTTCATCATGGATAGGAAGTGCATCGAAATCAGCCCTGAGGGCAATCGTCGGTCCCGGAGAAGCTCCTTCGATAAAGGCGAGTACACCATGGCCGCCCACCTGTGTACGTGTTGGTATATGTAATCTGTCGTAGTAGCTGGCGATGAAAGCGGCTGTTTCTTCTTCCTGGAAAGAAAGTTCAGGATTCATGTGGAGATGGCGTCTAATTTCAACCATTTCCTCATAATGTTCATCAAGACGTTCATTGATGCTTTTTTGTAAAGTAGAAATTGTCATTGATTTGAAAACCTCCTTCATACTCTTTTACTGATTGTATGGTAATTGTTAGAATCTTTCAACAGAAGAGGATGTCGTATGCGCATCAAAAGGTCATTTTACATAATAAGTCGAAGTTGCTATGAAGCGGGGAAAGGGAGGAATTGTATTGGGAAGCTGCCCAAATTGTTCAAAAGTGTTTTCTTTCGTTGAAAAGTTTCATTTATCACATACGAAAATGATGATGTGTCCAAGCTGTCGGCATCAAATCAAAGAAACCTTTGTATCGAAAATGAGTTTTTTCATGATCTGCTTGATTCCGCTATTGGTGATGCTCATTCAATTGAAAGGGGCATCGCCTATGTTGAAGTGGCCGATCTTATTAGGATGGCTCCTATTGAATTTCTATGTACTTCAGCCGATCATACATCGGTACGAGCTGACATCACGACGTTAAAAAGAAAAGCCCAGCGATTGGGCTTTTTTTTTCATGAAAAAAGAAGTGCTGAGAGCAGCACTTCCTTAATTGTCTGTAACGGCATGATAGGATGTGAGATAAGCAGGACGAGAGAAGATGGAGCCAGTATCATCGTTTGGCTGAAAGAATGCTTCTGATTCTTGAAAGTCTTCAAATAAGTCCTCTGATTCCCAAAGCGTCATAATTAAATAAACTTCTTCATCTTTTTTCGGTCTTAACACTCGAAGAGCCTTGAAGCCCCGCTGATGTTCTGAGATGTTCGTCTTCTTCTTGAAAGTAGATTCAAACAGTGCCCTGCTTTCAAGCTTCACAGGGATATGATTCAAGGTGACGAAGCCAGTATGGACAAGCTCACCTTTTGCATAAATCACATCATAGGCATGAGGGGCTTTAAAAACAGTCTCACCCTCCGTCTCATGAAAAAGAGCTGCTTGTTCTTTTCCGACCATATAAAGCAGATTTTCCTGATCGTGTTTTTTTGCGATTTTATGCAAGAAATCTGCTGTTCCATATGTCATATAGACATTCATCTAAACCGCCTCCCGCTTGATAGTATAACAAAAGAATGATATATAATTCTTTGGTAGTCAATCCATAAAACATATTATGAAGCAATACATCCCATACTATCCGTATAAAGGAATGAGGTGACCTAATTTGAAGAAAAAGAAGATAATCATTCCATTAGTCATTGCAGGAAGTACCATCGTACTTTCATTTATTGGCTATCTGACCATTTTATTTTTAGGACATTATGTCATAGATGAAAAGAAGCTTGTTTTTCACGCTTCATCTAAGATCATTGATCAGAATGGAAAAGAACTCACAAGTATGTATTCAGAAAATCGGGACCCCGTGTCAATAAAGGATGTACCCGATAAAGTAGCAAAAGCCTTTGTATCTGTCGAGGACAAGCGGTTTTATGAGCATCATGGAATAGATGCGCAGTCAATTTCAAGGGCGGTTTATCGAGATATATTAGCAGGTGGAAAGGTAGAGGGCGGCAGTACAATTACTCAGCAGCTCGCAAAAAATATTTTTCTCACAAATGACAAAACCTTTTTGCGGAAAACAAAAGAAGTCATCATTGCGATTAATTTAGAAAGAGATTATTCAAAGGATAAGCTGCTCGAAATGTACTTGAATCAGCTTTACTTTGGTCATGGCGTCTACGGTATTCAGGCAGCAGCCAATTATTACTTTAGTAAAGATGTGAAAGATTTAACTGTCAGTGAAGGGGCGACACTCGCTGCGATGCCAAAGGCGCCGTCTACTTACTCGCCTGTTTTACACCCTGATAAAAATAAACAAAGACGGGATACGATCCTGAACTTAATGAATGAGCAAGGGTATTTATCATCAACCGAAACAGTAGAAGCAAAAGGGAGAACACTAGGCATTCATTTGAAAAAGAAATCAGAAACGCCTTGGGTGGACAGCTATGTCGATCTTATCATTAAGGAAGCAGAATCAGAGTATTCCATTTCACATGAACAATTGCTTCAAGGGGGTTATACCATAACAGTTCCGATTGATATGAATCTGCAAAAGGTCACCTACGATGCGATGAAAAACAACCGTTATTTCCCGGGAAAAAGCGGTTCTCCTGAGAGCAGTGCCATCTTTATTGATAATGAGTCTGGAGGAGTTAAAGCAGCAATCGGAGGACGAGAATATCAAGCAAGGGGCTATAACAGGGTGACCGCTGTTAGACAGCCTGGATCTGTTTTCAAGCCGATCGCGGTATATGGGCCTGCGCTGCAGGAGAAAAAATTCCGACCTTATTCCCTGCTTGAAGACGAAGACAAAAGCTATGACGGCTATTCTCCAAAGAATTACGATGGGCAGTATGAAGGCAAGGTCACGATGGTGGAGGCCCTCATGAAAAGTAAGAATACAGCAGCGGTGTGGACATTAAGCCAGCTTGGTATTGATACTTCGAAAACATATCTCGAGAAAATGGGAATCGATATTTCGGATCAAGGACTTGCGATAGCCCTTGGCGGTTTAGAAAAAGGGGTTTCTCCGCTTCAAATCGCGGGAGCTTTCCATACATTTGCAAACGAAGGTGTATATAAAAAGCCTTTCTTCATTCAGAAAATCACCAATGATGAAGGAGAAACGGTAAAGAAAAATAGCAGTAAGCCAGAACGAGTGTTTAGCGTGCAGAATGCTTGGAATATGACAAGAATGCTGCAGCAAGTCGTCAAAGGCGGAACAGCCCAAAGCGGTTCATATGCTGGAGATTTAGCTGGTAAAACTGGCACAACCACATATTCAGGTGTGAAGGGTGCAACAAAAGATGCTTGGTTTGCCGGCTATACGCCGAGTACAACGGGTGCGATCTGGATGGGGTATGACAAAACCGAAAACAGTCACTACTTAACTGGCGGAAGTCAATATCCAGTGCAGCTGTTTAAGGATATTTTAACGGCGGCCCGAATGACGAATGAAACGTTTAAAAAACCAGAGGGGATTAAAGAACTTCAAGCGCCAATTCATTTAGAAGGACTATCAGGATTTGAAGCCCGCTATGCGTTTAAAATCAAAGGATTGTTTACATTAGAGCTGTCTTGGGACAAACAGGAGGATAAACGAGTTGAATACCGTATTTATGAAAAGAGGAATGGAAACGAGACGCTGATTGACTCAGTGACAGGCACAAATAGCTATACAATGCCGTATGCCAATGTGTTTTCAGATGCGGCGTATAAGGTGGTTCCGTATAATACCCAAACGCAAGAAGAAGGAGAAGGCAGTCCATATGTCAAGCCAGAGGCTTTTGGACGTTAATATTCGGCGATTTTTTGAACAATGAGCCGGTTTAGTATACCGTGCCTTGAAAAAGCGGTATAGTAAAAGCAGTGTTTGAGCCTTATACAAAGAGAGTGTAAGGCGAAAGGTGGAATGAAAGGTAATGGGAAAAACGAAGGCTTTTAATGACACGTTCTTAAAGGCGTGCAAAGGGGAAAAAACAGACCATGTACCAGTTTGGTATATGAGACAGGCAGGACGCTCACAGCCTGAATATCGTGCCCTTAAAGAAAAGTACGGGCTATTTGAAATTACGCATCAGCCAGAGCTATGTGCTTATGTAACACGACTTCCTGTAGAACAATATGGTGTAGATGCCGCGATTTTATATAAAGATATTATGACCCCGCTTCCAGCTATTGGAGTGGATGTTGAAATTAAAAATGGCATTGGACCTGTCATTGATTCACCGATTCGGACAAAAGCAGATATCGAACGTCTTGGGGAACTTCATCCTGAAGAAGACCTGCCATATGTGCTTGACACCATTCAGCTTTTAACGAAGGAGCAGCTGAATGTACCGCTCATCGGTTTTGCTGGTGCACCATTTACGATGGCTAGCTATATGATTGAAGGCGGTCCATCTAAAAACTATCATAAAACAAAAGCGCTCATGTACAGTGAGCCTGAGACATGGATGCTGCTCATGAACAAATTAGCTGATATGACGATCACGTACATACGCGCGCAGGTAAAAGCAGGGGTCAGTGCGTTTCAAATCTTCGACTCATGGGTGGGCGCTTTAAATGCAGCGGACTACCGGACATTCATTAAACCTGTCATGCAGCGAATTTTCACAGAGTTGAAGAGTGAAAATGTACCAATGATCATGTACGGAGTTGGTGCAAGCCATCTCGTGAAAGATTGGCATGACCTGCCGCTAGACGTCGTTGGACTTGATTGGCGTATGAGTGTAGACGAAGCGCGAAAAGAAGGGCTCACAAAAACGTTACAAGGAAATCTTGATCCAACGATTTTACTTTCTCCTTGGGAAGTCATTGAAGAAAGAGCAAAAGACATATTAGATCAAGGGATGAAATCAGATCACTTCATCTTTAACTTAGGTCATGGGGTATTTCCAGATGTTTCACCAGATACGTTAAAGAAGCTGACCGATTTTATTCACGACTATTCAGCTAAACATAAAAAATCATCCATCTAAACTATTTCAATTGATCTGAAGGAGTGTTGGTTGTGGAGAAAAAGAAAATGGGGCTTCTTGTCATGGCATATGGCACCCCATATAAAGAAGAAGACATTGAGCGTTATTATACACATATTCGTAGAGGCAGAAAGCCGGAGCCGGAAATGCTGCAAGATTTAAAGGATCGCTACAAGGCAATCGGCGGTATTTCTCCTTTATCAAAAATTACAGAGCAGCAGGCACATGGTTTGTGTGAGCACTTGAATGACATTCAAGACGACATTGAATTTCATGTGTACATTGGCTTAAAACATATCGAGCCTTTCATCGAGGATGCAGTTGCTGATATGCACAAGGACGGCATTACAGAAGCTGTGAGTATCGTTTTAGCGCCGCATTTCTCTACCTTTAGTGTGAAATCATATAACAAACGTGCACAAGATGAGGCGGACAAGCTAGGCAATCTACAGATTACGTCTGTTGAAAGCTGGTACGATGAGCCGAAGTTTGTGGACTATTGGGTGAAGCAAGTGAAGGATACGTATGCATCAATGAGTCAAGAGGAAAGAGATTCCGCAGTACTTATTGTGTCTGCACACAGCCTTCCTGAAAAAATTATTGCAGCAGGAGATCCATACCCGGATCAGCTCGCACAATCTGCTAAAATGATTGCAGAAGGTGCGGGAATTGACCACTATGAAATTGGCTGGCAAAGTGAAGGCAATACGCCGGATCCATGGCTTGGACCAGACGTGCAAGATTTAACGCGAGATTTATTTGAACAAAAAGGCTATCAAACATTCGTGTATGTGCCTGTTGGTTTTGTCGCTGATCATCTTGAAGTGTTATACGACAACGATTATGAATGTAAAGTCGTGACAGATGAAATTGGTGCAGCCTACTATCGTCCAGAAATGCCAAATGCGAAACCAGCATTTATTGATGCTCTGGCAACAGTCGTATTAAAGAAGCTTGACGAAAGCAAGTAATCATATAAAAGAAGGCGATCCTATGCATGACAATCAAAAACACCTTGTCATCATTGGCGGTGGCATCACTGGTTTAGCCGCCGCCTTCTATTTGGAAAAGGAAGTCGAAGAAAAAGGTCTTCCGATTCAAATATCACTTATTGAAGCGAGCCCTAGGCTAGGTGGAAAAATACAAACATTATATAAAGACGGCTACATCATTGAACGTGGACCTGATTCATTTTTAGAAAGAAAGGTCAGTGGACCGCAGCTTGCGAAAGATGTGGGTCTGTCCGATCAGCTTGTCAATAATGAAACTGGGCAAGCCTATGTACTAGTCAATGAAAAGCTTCACCCGATGCCAAAGGGTGCTGTTATGGGAATTCCAACTCAAATCAGCCCGTTTATTACAACTGGTCTTTTTTCAGTTGCGGGAAAAGCAAGAGCTGCGATGGATTTCGTGTTGCCAAAAAGCAAGCAGACCGAAGATCAGTCGCTTGGTGAATTTTTTAGAAGACGTGTGGGTGATGAGGTTGTTGAGAATTTAATTGAGCCGCTTCTATCAGGCATTTATGCAGGGGATATTGACCGCCTGAGCTTAATGTCCACATTCCCGCAATTTTATCAAACAGAACAGCAGCATCGCAGTTTGATTCTTGGGATGAAAAAATCACAGCAACATGCGAAAGCCCAGCAAGTGACTGCGAAAAAACAAGGACAGTTCCAAACGATCAATCAAGGATTGCAGTCGCTTGTGGAAGCAGTAGAAAGTAAGCTCAAGCTGACAACGGTTTATAAAGGGACAAAAGTAAAACAAATTGAAAAAACGGATGGAGGCTATGGTTTGCAATTAGACAGCGGTCAAACGCTTTTTGCCGATTCAGCCATTGTCACGACTCCACATCAATCGATTTATTCTATGTTTCCTAAAGAAGCAGGGCTAGAGTATTTGCATGACATGACCTCTACATCTGTTGCAACGGTAGCACTCGGTTTTAAAGAAGAGGATGTTCATAATGAATATGACGGCACTGGTTTTGTCATCTCAAGAAACAGTGATTTCTCTATTACGGCCTGTACATGGACAAACAAAAAATGGCCGCATACCGCTCCGGAAGGAAAAACGCTATTGCGTGCGTATGTCGGAAAAGCTGGTGACGAATCGATTGTCGAGCAGTCAGACAGTCAAATCGTCAGCATCGTGCTCGAAGATTTAAAGAAAATCATGGATATTAAAGCAGATCCAGAATTGACGACAGTGACTCGCTGGAAGACAAGTATGCCGCAATATCACGTCGGTCATCAGAAAGCTATTTCGAACATGAGAGAAACGTTTAAGCAATCATATCCTGGTGTTTATATCACAGGTGCTGCTTTTGAAGGTGTCGGAATCCCTGATTGTATTGATCAAGGAAAAGCCGCCATCTCAGAGGCTGTATCGTATCTATTTTCATAAAAAACAACTCCCTTTTCTGTCATGGAAAGGGAGTTTTTTGTGTTTGGATCATTCAAAAAGAGTTGGGAATCATAAATGTGAACAAAGTTGTTGCATCTAATGAAAAGGATATGGTATATTACTTTCTGTACTTAATGACCAAAACGTTCAAATAGTCATTTCAGGAGTGAGATCATGAGTGTTGATAGGAGACAAATGATTTTAGATGGTGCGACGAAGGCATTTACTCAATTCGGGTATAAAGCGACAACAATGGATCTTGTGGCAAAGCTTGCCAACGTCGGAAAAGGAACCATTTATACATTTTTCAAAAACAAAGAAGAGTTGTTTGATGAAATTTTCACATCCCTTTTACTGGAGATGAGGAAAATTGCGGATGAGGCAATTGATGAGAAGAATAGTTTCTCTGAAAACCTTCACTTAGCACTCTTTGCAATTTTAGAATTTCGAAAAAACCACCAGCTCACAATTAAGATTTTTCAGGAAAATGCGGAGCTTGGCACGTCAGCGGTCAAGGAAATGATCGAAAAAATGGAGCAGATGATCATTCGCTATATCAAAATGAAAGTACAAGAAGCGATGGATAAAGGCGACATTAAGCCTTGTGATCCTGAATTGACTGCATTTGTGATGGTGAAACTATATATTGCATTGATTTTTGATTGGGAAAAGCGATACGAGCCTTTAACAAAAGAAGAGGTGGCTGAATCGCTGGAGCTTTATGTCTTAAAAGGACTATCTGCAGCAACATAATTTTTTTTGAGTTCAAATGACCAAATTGTATATTTAGTCATTCATCTATGGGAGGAAAACAGCAATGAATTTAATTCGGAATCAATGGAAAGACATTGTAACGAGCAAAAAACTACTGATCCCGATTTTAGCTGTCTTATTTATTCCGCTGATTTACAGTGGTGTATTTTTAAAAGCGTACTGGGACCCTTATGGTACAGTTGATCAATTGCCTGTGGCGGTTGTCAACTTGGATGAGGGCAGTCATTATGACGGGAAAACCCTTCAAGTCGGCGATGATTTAGTAAAGGAATTAAAGAAAAACGATAATTTTAAATGGAACTTTGTCGATAGTCATGAAAAGGCCATAAAAGGATTAAATAACGAGGACTATTACCTCGTGGTGGAAATACCAAAGAATTTCTCGAAAAATGCAAGTACAGTGCTAGAAAAGCATCCGAAAAAATCGAATCTGAAATATTATACGAATCCGGGCGCCAACTATGCAGCGTCACAAATTGCGAATAATGCCATTATCAAATTAAAAGATTCGGTTTCAAAAGAAGTCACAAAAAATTATGCCGAGGTCATCTTTGATAATTTCAAAACGATTGCAAAAGGATTAGATCAAGCAAGCGATGGTGCGAAGAAAATTGATGACGGAACAAAAAGCGCAAAAGATGGCAGTACGAAATTAAAAGACAACTTAGCCAAATTGGCTGAAGGTACGTTAACCTATAGCGAAGGTGTTCATCAGTTCGCAGGGAAAATGGGTGAACTGAACACAGGCATACAGTCTTTAGACAGTGGACTTGGTCAGCTTTTAACAGGCTATCAAACCATTGATCAGAAATTTGGAGAGCTTGGTTCAGGAATTGATACATTAACCGAAGGATTAAACACAAGCCGAGAAGGACATCAGCAGCTCGCTTCTAAAATGCCGCAATTCACAGCAGGCATTGAGCAGCTAAACAACAAAGCACAATCCTTTTCAGAAAAAATTGCAGCAGTAGAAAAAGTTTTATCGTCACCAGAATTAGCGAATCTTGAAAAAATGGCGCCTAAACTCGATCAGGTGAAAAAAGACGCAAAAACGTTCAGTACAAAACTTGCTTCATTAAAAGAAGCATTATCAAATCGAGATGCTAAAGTAAAAAGCATTATCCAAAACAGCTCTATGACAGATGAAGAGAAAAAGGCGGCAATGGATCAGCTGAACAGTCTGCCTAAAATTGAACTGCCTGATCTGTCTGGACTCGAACAAAGCTTAGCGGCCTTGCAGGAACTGCCTGATGCAAGTGAGGTTCAACAAGCAGTTGCATCTGCAAAAGCGCAGCTGCAGCAAGTCAAACAGCTGCCAGAGAAAACAGAACAGCTATACACATCTACAGTCGCGATTCAAAATGCGATCGACCAAATGACATCTGGTACGAATAAATTGTATCAAGGTGCACTGAAGCTTCAAACAGGTCAAGGCCAATTACAAGATGGCCTGCAAACAGCAAATGGAAAGCTTGATTCGGCGAAAAGCGGAGCGGATAAACTTGCAAATGGATCAAGTCAGCTTAGCGCAGCGTTAAATAAGCTGGAAAGTGGTTCAACAAATATCCAAAGCAATACATCTAAGCTTGCCGAAGGCTCAAAATCGCTTGATAAAGGATTGGGAGATTTAAAAAGCGGTACAGGTAAGCTGTCCAATAAATTGAAAAGCGCTGCTGATGAAACAGGTGAAATTGATGCAAATCAAGATAATTACAATATGATTGCAAGCCCTGTTAAAACAGAAAACGATACAGCGAAAAAGATTGATAATTATGGAACAGGGCTCACGCCTTATATTTTATCCATGGGACTCTTTGTTGGGGCTCTAATGCTCACCGTCGTATTCCCAATGAAAGACCCTGCTGGACGCCCTAGAAATGCGTTTGAATGGTTTGTCAGCAAATATAGCGTGCTTCTGCTTGTCGGTATCCTTCAAGCAGTCATTGCAAGTACGATGCTCATCTTTGGACTTGGTCTTGAGGTGGAAAGTCTCTGGCGCTTCTATCTATTTGCAATCGTCGTCAGTCTGACATTCTTAGCGATTATTCAGCTGCTAGCCACAACAATGGGGAACCCAGGACGCTTCATTGCCGTCATTATCTTAGTTCTTCAGCTCGCAGCAAGTGCTGGTACATTCCCGCTTGAGCTTGTACCGAAGTTCTTCCAAGTTATTCATAGTCTGCTTCCAATGACGTATACAATCAATGGATTTAGAACGATCATTGCAAGCGGTGATGACAGCTATTTATGGCACCAAGCAGCGATTCTCGGTACAGTTGCGATCATCATGATGGCGGCAACAACCGCATACTTTGCTTGGAACGTAAGAAAAATGAAACAAGACGAAGCTTAATCAATGAATCCTTTCTCTTGATGGAGAAAGGATTTTTGATTTGAAATTAGACATCTTGAACCCGAAGCGATATATTTTAAGAAGAGATGCTATAAAAGGCATACATGGAAGGAATTGCTTTCACACAAAGGAGGAAATGCCGAATGACAACTGAAGTAAATGAAACCGTTCAGCTGATTCAAAAGCTCGTATCGATTCCAAGTCCGTCAGGGAATACAGAAAAGGTGATCGGCTTTGTTGAACGCTTTTTACAAGATGTAAATATTGAGACAAAACGAAATCGTAAGGGCGGCTTAATTGCCACTATTAAAGGAACTGATGACAAGGAACACCGCATGCTGACAGCACATGTCGATACGCTCGGTGCGATGGTAAAGGAAATTAAATCAAATGGACGGCTTCGTCTTGCACTCATTGGAGGCTTTCAATATAACTCAATTGAAGGCGAATATTGTGAAATTGAAACAGCAGCAGGTCATACATACACAGGTACCATTCTGATGCATCAAACATCCGTTCACGTCTATGCGGATGCTGGAAAAGCAAAACGAAACCAAGAGAATATGGAGATTCGTCTCGATGAAAAGGTGCAAAATGCAGACGATGTCAAAGCACTTGGCATTCAAGTAGGGGACTTTATCTCATTTGACCCTAGAGTGGAAGTGACGTCATCAGGTTTTATTAAATCAAGACACCTTGATGACAAGGCAAGTGTAGCGCTTTTGCTGCGACTCATCCACCGCATTCAAAAGGAAAACATCACTTTGCCGCATACGACGCACTTCTTAATTTCTAATAATGAAGAAATTGGCTACGGTGGAAACTCCAATATTCCAGAAGAAACGGTGGAATACCTTGCTGTTGATATGGGAGCGATCGGCGATGGTCAATCAACAGATGAATACAGCGTGTCTATTTGTGTCAAGGACTCAAGTGGTCCTTATCATTATGGATTACGCAAGCATTTAGCCGCATTAGCAGAAGAGAATAATATTGATTATCGTCTAGATATTTACCCTTATTACGGCTCTGATGCATCAGCAGCGATTCGAGCAGGGCATGATATCATTCATGGACTGATTGGTCCGGGAATAGATTCCTCGCATGCTTTTGAACGAACGCATGAAGATTCCCTTGTCCATACAGCGAATCTTCTTTATCACTACGTGCAATCGTCATTAATCACAGCATAAAAAAAGAACCCCATTGATCGGGGTTCTTTTTCATTAGCTTGAAAGCTGTGTCGGTTCAGGTACATCTTGTCCAGTCATCACGCGATGTCCTTTTTCAGGGTCATATTGCCCTTCCCATTTAGACATCACAACAGCTGCAAGTGCATTTCCTGTTAAGTTAACAACTGTTCGTGCCATATCCATGATACGATCTACACCTGCAATAAATGCTAGACCTTCGGCAGGCACACCGATTGTTCCTAATGTGGCAAGTAATACAACGAAGGACGTACCAGGAACGGCAGCCATACCTTTAGATGTTACCATCAGTACAAGAATAAGTGTGAGCTGCTGGACAATCGTAAGATCAATGCCGTATACCTGTGCAAGGAAAAGCGCAGCGATCGCTTGATACAAGACGGAGCCGTCCAGGTTAAATGTATAACCGATTGGGATAACGAAAGAAACAATTCCCTTTGGACATCCAATGCGCTCCATTTTATCCATGACTCTTGGTAAAACTGTTTCAGAGCTGGATGTACTAAAGGCAAGAAGCATTTCGTCTTTCATGTAGGCAAGAAATCTGAAAATATTGACGCCAATCATCTTTCCAATAATTCCGAATACAACGATAAGGAAGAGAGCGAGCGCAAAATAAACAAGACCTACAAGCTTACCTAATGAAATAAGAGATTCAAGACCAAATTTTGATACAGTCACACCAATGAGTGCGAAGACACCAAATGGTGCAGCTTTCATCACAACATTGACGACATGGAACATGGCGTGTGATACACCTTCAAAGAAGGCGAGCACTGGTTTGCCGCGTTCACCGATGGCTGAAACGCCAAGAGCAAATAGCACAGTGAAGAAAATAATCGCAAGCAAATCACCTTCCGCCAATGATTGGAAGAAGTTCGTTGGAACGATATGAAGGAACGTATCAGCAATTGATTTGCTGCTTTGCTCTTTTTCCGTTTCAACATACTGGCTAATATCTTGTTTTTCCGTATTTCCAAAGTCAACGCCTGCACCAGGTTGAACAAAGTTTGCAAGCACAAGACCAAGAATAATCGCAAATGTTGTGATAATTTCAAAATAAAGAATGGTTCTAAAGCCAAGTTTCCCTACCTTTTTACCATCACCTGCACCTGCAACACCTAAAATTAAGCTAGATACGACAATTGGTATAACAATCATCTTAATGAGTCTTAAGAAGAAGTCTCCAATTGGTTTTAAATAAGTCTCAACGCCTGGGTTACCGAAAAAGATTGCCCCAACAACGACACCGAGAATAAGACCGATTAGGATTTGTGTAGCTAATCCAAATTTTAATTTTTTCATAGATTTCCTCCCTAACATATTCATTAAAGGAATATTCCCATCATATTAAGTTTTAATATATGAATTAAAGTATAACTAAAATTAAAGAGTTTCGTCCACGATTAAATTATATTAAGAAAATACAAAATTGTTTGAAAAAATGAACATTTAGAACCTCCATTATTGATTCAAGTCAATAAAAAGTGCCTTCGGAACTAAAACTCATCAGATGAAAATACTAAAAAACCCTTTTAGACCAAGGGTTTTACCTTTTTACCTATTTTTCAGAAAAAATAAAAAGCACTTTTGACTCCAACTGATGACGGAGGAAAAAAGTGCTTTTTAATTCAATTTTTTACCTTATTTAAGATAACTTACTTGTGAGCATTCCTCACATTCATTACCGTAACACTCGTGTTGTTCCATTAAATCATTTCCACATTTGGTGCATTTTTTTGAGGGCAAATTTCTAAAAAACTCTGTGATTTTTCCTAGCATTTGTCATCCTCCAATACGTTTTGTTGCTATCATTGTATTATAACAGATTAGTAATTGTCAATCTGTTTTGTAACAATAGGCAAGAAGAATGCTTTTTTCATGAAAAATGGGTATATTGTAAGAAGGGGATTTTTAGAAAAGGAGGGAAAAATGACGATGAAGTTAACTGTCATTGGATGCTATGGAGGGTTTCCGGCCGCTGGTGAAGCGACGTCGGGGTATCTTTTTGAATCAGATGGCTTTCGTCTACTTGTAGACTGCGGGAGCGGTGTTCTTTCCAAACTGCAGCAATACATAGATATAGAAGAACTTGATGCTGTTCTCCTTTCTCATTATCACCACGATCATATTGCAGATATCGGACCACTCCAATATGCGAAGCTAGTGGGATATCATTTAGGAAAAAGCAGCGGTCCGCTTCCGATCTATGGACATACAGGTAATCAAGAAGCATTTGGGCGGCTTGCGGATGACGTACATACTAAGGCAAAAGCTTATCAGCCAGAAGAGGGTATTCAAATTGGTCCATTTCAAATTGATTTTTTGAAAACGGTTCATCCGGTAGAATGCTATGCGATGAGAATTCAGAAAGAGGATGCTGTGGTGGTGTATACAGCAGATTCAAGTTATCAGGAGGCATTTGTCCCATTTAGCAAGGAGGCAGATCTACTGATTGCTGAAAGCAACTTCTACGCTGGACAGGACGGATCGGGTGCAGGACATATGAATAGCACAGAGGTGGGCAAGCTTGCAATGGAAGCAAATGTTGGGGAACTGATCATCACCCACCTGCCCCATTTTGGTCGTCATAAAGACCTAGTCAATGAAGCACATGCGTTATATACTGGCAATATACAGCTTGCCCATTCAGGGCTTAGATGGAACAAGGAAGGAAGATAGAGAGATGCTGTTTATCGATAACGAACAACATTATGATCCAATGATTAATTTGGCAATTGAAGAATATTGCTTAAAATATTTAGACCCAGAAGAAACGTACTTGCTGTTCTATATTAACCAGCCGTCGATTATCATTGGAAAGAACCAAAATACAATAGAAGAAATCAACACAAAGTATGTCGAAGACAACGGCATCAAAGTTGTCCGCCGTCTGTCCGGTGGCGGGGCAGTTTATCATGACAAAGGAAACTTAAACTTCAGCTTTATCACAAAAGATGATGGGGACAGCTTCCATAATTTTAAAAAGTTTACGGAGCCAGTCATTCAGGCGCTTGAAAAGCTAGGCGTCAAAGCTGAATTAAGTGGCAGAAATGACATCATGGCAGATGGTCGGAAAATTTCTGGAAATGCTCAGTTTGCTACAAGAGGGCGCATTTTCAGCCATGGCACGCTCCTATTTGATTCAGAAATTGAACATGTTGTTTCGGCTTTAAATGTGAAAAAAGAAAAGATTGAATCAAAAGGCATTAAATCCATTAGAAGCAGGGTTGCCAATATTAGTGAACTAATGGATCAAAAGATGACAACAGAAGAATTTAGAAAAATTCTGTTAAGCTACATTTTCGACACGAATGGGGATGTTCCTCAATATCAGTTGACTGAGAAGGATTGGGAAAAGATTCACGAGATTTCTCGTGATCGATATCAAAAATGGGAATGGAACTACGGCCGTTCGCCGAAATTTAATTTGCAGCATTCTAAGAGATTCTCAGCAGGCTCCATTGATCTTCGATTAGAAGTGAAAAAAGGAATGATCCAGGATTGCAAGATCTTTGGTGATTTCTTTGGTGTAGGGGATATTGCTGATATTGAAAAAAGACTCATTGGGCAGCAGTATGATCGCAAAACGATCAGCGACGTATTAGAGGATATGGACATGCGCCACTACTTCGGCAACGTATCAAAAGAGGATTTTCTTGATTTGATTTATTAAGAGGGACAAGCACAGCTAGAGATAGCGGTGCTTTTTTGATTGAAAGAAATGAAAGCGATTTACATTTGATCTTGTGGATTTTTTCAATTGTCTATTATAATAGAAAGGAGGAATGTTTGGCCATAAAATGAATGGTTATTCATTCATTGATGACATGTAAGGGGTGGGAGAATGGATTTGATCAAAAATCTAGAGCAGACGGCGATGACGAAAGGAGAAGATATCGCACTGATCTTTGAAGGAAATCAGTGGACCTACCGAGAGCTCATGACAAGTATCGAGCGCTTTGCAGATGGTTTAGTGAGCGAAGGGTTTCAAGCCGGGGATCATATCGCGCTTATTTTAGGAAATTCACCGCATTTTGTCATTTCTTTTTTTGGTGCTTTAAAGGCAGGGCTTGTCGTAGTACCAATCAATCCAACATACACGCCTAGTGAAATTGGCTATATGCTGATTACAGGTGATGTAAAAGGCTTTGTTGCCCCTGAACAGCTACTGCCAGTGTACGAGCAGGTGTACGAACAGCTTCCGTCTATTGAACGGGTGATTATTTGTGCAGAAAATGAATCTGCGTGCAGATCAAGTTTTAAGGAAGTATCAGATCAACTTGTCTTCTTTGGAAAGCTTGTGTCTGGCCATGCGAAAGAGAGCGTGCATCCTTCTATTCATCAGGATGATACGGCAGTTATTTTATTTACATCTGGCACGACAGGAAAACCAAAGGGTGCGATGCTGACTCATTTCAACCTGTATTCAAATGCTAGAGACGTTGCTGAGTACCTATCCATTGATGCAAAGGACAAGGTGATTGCCGCATTGCCGATGTTCCACGTATTTTGTTTAACGGTTTGTATGAATGCGCCACTGATTCATGGCGCGACCATCTATGTCCTGCCGCATTTCAGCCCATCAGAGCTTTTGCGAATGATGGAAAAAGAGAAGCCCACGTTATTTGTTGGTGTTCCGACTATGTATAACTATTTATACCGCCAGGAAGGGCATGAAAAAGCGATGTCCTCTGTGAGAATTTGTATATCAGGCGGTGCCTCAATGCCTGTTGCTTTACTTCACGGTTTTGAGAAAAAATTTGGTGTCACGGTGCTGGAGGGTTACGGATTATCAGAAGCTTCCCCAGTCACTGCATTCAACCCTCTTGATGGAAAGAGAAAACCTGGTTCAGTCGGGACCGACATTATGAATGTGAAGAATAAGATTGTGAATGAACTAGGAGAAGAAGTCGGTCCAAATGAAGTCGGAGAGCTCATAGCAAAAGGACCCAACATTATGAAAGGCTATTATCAAATGCCAGAAGATACTGAAGCTGCACTTAGAGACGGGTGGCTGTACACCGGTGATTTAGCAAGAAGAGATGAAGAAGGATACATTTATATTGTCGATCGGAAAAAGGATATGATTCTCGTTGGCGGTTATAATGTGTATCCAAGAGAAGTAGAAGAAGTGCTTTATCAACATGAAGCTGTAGCAGAAGCCGTTGTCATCGGTGTGCCGGATCCGAACACCGGAGAGGCTGTCGTCTGTTACATTTCCCCTAAGAAACATGCTCACATCGATCAAGAAGACATCATCACACATTGTTCACGCTTTTTAGCGAAATATAAGCAGCCCCAAACGATCCATTTCATAGATGATATTCCAAAGAACACAACAGGTAAAATTTTAAGAAGAGCACTAAAGGAAAAGTATCAAGCAGAGGAAAGTAAATAAGAAAAGGGAGTCTCTCTTATGAAGAGACTCCCTTAGTGTGTACAGGTTCTATAACACTGTTCAGAAGACAAAGAGATAAAATTTCAGCTCTTTTGAATGGCTTCTTTTAACTGTTTCTGAAAAGAATGAGACTGTTTTTGATTCAGCTCATAATAAGTCCCATCTACTAAAAAAACAACCTGCGAACGGTTTGTCCAAAGCTGAAAGGTGGTGCCGTTTGTTCGGCCGTACATCACCTTGGCGATATAATCTGGTTTCTTTAAATTTTTTTTGAGATGATTGCTTGTTTGTTTGCCTTTGTTTAATTCTTCTATTAAATCTTCTGCTGTGTCCTTATCATCTATTTCATAAGAAATGGACTCGTTTTCAGATGAAAGGAGCAATTTTTCTGCTCGATTCTCATCAAAGATGTCGCTCGTCCGGCTGAATACATAAAAGAAGGTAATAAGTAAAAGTCCAAAGATCACAACTCCTGCAAGGATTTTCTTCATTTCGATCCTCCAACTCACTATTTTATATGTAGCATCTCCGATTTTTGAGTAGCATAATCATTTTTTTCGTGAAAGCTTTTTCAGATAGGGCATGCTATGATGGAGCCACATGAGACAGGTTCTAAACAAAAGAATGGATGCTTAGAATAAAGAAAGGGATGGAAAGGAGGCTGACCTGTGCGAGGACGTAAATGGGTAGCTCTTGCAACGGTAGCATACATATTGTACGGTCTTTTTATTTATTCTTATTTGTTTCTATTTGGGGATGCATCGGTTCCTGACAGTGTAAAAGGAACAAGTGCAGATCCGCATACCTTTATGACAAGCCATGAGCTTGTCATCAGCGAGAATTTCTCGAACATACGTAACTTGCTGTTTTTCATGACAATTCCATTAGATTGGTATGTCTTTTTTCTTCTGCTCATTTCAGGGTTTTCACGAAAATTAGCAGACTGGAGTCTGGCAGCAGCTCGTTTTACATTTTTAAGCAAACTTGTATATGTGTTTGTATTGTCGCTGTTGACAATGCTGATTGCGCTTCCCATTAAGTGGATCGGCTATCAGCTGTCTTTGCACTACGGAGTATCTGCTCAAAGTACGGCAAGCTGGTTGAAAGATCAAATTCTAGATTTCTGGATTCAATATCCGCTTCTTGCCCTATGTGCAATTATATTCTTTTGGCTTATTCAAAAAAGAAGAAAGCGCTGGTGGCTGTATGCTTGGTGTCTGACAGTCCCATTCACACTATTTCTCTTCTTTATACAGCCAGTCGTCATTGATCCGTTATATAACAGTTTTTATCCACTAAAGGATCAAGCTCTTGAGAACAAGATCTTAACGCTTGCAGACAAAGCTCATATCCCGGCAGATCATGTATATGAGGTCAATATGTCTGAGAAAACGAACACGATGAATGCTTATGTCACAGGGATTGGTGAAAATAAGCGTATTGTGTTATGGGATACGACACTGCAAAAGCTGAAAGATCGCGAAATTTTATTTATCATGGCGCATGAAATGGGACATTACGTCATGAAGCATGTCTATATAGGATTAGCAGGATATTTAGTACTGTCGTTTGCGGGATTTTTTGCAATCGACCGTCTCTATTTTTATTTCTATCGCAAAGGAGCAGTTCTATTTCGGCTGAGGGAGCCGCGCGATATCGCCGCTCTTCCGCTTCTTCTCATGATTGTATCGATGCTGTCATTTGCAGCATCACCTTTTACAAATGCAGTTTCAAGACATCAAGAACGTGCAGCAGATGAGTATGCGATAAACCTGACTAAAGACGGAGAGGCAGGGGTGACGTCTTTTCAAAAGCTTGCAAAATCAGGACTGTCTCAGGTGAATCCACCACTTTTAGTGAAGGTCTTCCGCTACGGGCACCCAACGATGATGGAGAGAATTATGGAGATGGAAAAAGCAGCGGAAAAAGAGGAAACATCGAGGAAGCAATAAATAAAATCCGGCTGCATCAGCCGGATTTTATTTATTCTTTTTTAGTTAGAAGCCGCTTGAACGTTGATTAACCCTTTTCCGTAATAGAAGGAGTTACCAAGCGGTGTTGCTGTGTTTTCTAAGCGCTGACGGACCTGAGAAGTTGATAGGTTCGGGTACTTAGAAAGGATAAGCGCTGCTGCTCCTGCTACATGAGGAGACGCCATAGACGTTCCAGTATAGGAAGTGTATCCACTGCTTGGTACAGTACTTAAAATAGAAGTACCAGGTGCAGAAACATCTAATTCAGGACCTGCGCTGGAAGACGTATTTCTGACATTGTTGCTGTTTACATTGGCAACGGCAATGGTAGAATCATATTTTGCTGGATAGCCAACGGTACTTGTAGAACCAGTGGAACCTGAGTTACCTGCAGCCGCCACAACAACGACTCCGCGATTATTCGCTGTATCAACGGCATTTTTAAGCGCTGTTGAACCGTTTGGTCCGCCTAAGCTCATGTTGATGACATCCATATTATTGGCTACTGCCCATTCAATACCGCTAATGATCCAGCTATATTGTCCGTCGCCATAGCGGTCTAATACTTTAACAGCATATAGGGAAGCACTTGGAGCGACCCCAAGAACACCAATTGTGTTATCAAGGGCAGCGATCGTTCCGGCTACGTGAGTTCCATGTGATTGAAAGTCTTGGGTGGCATTTGGTTCTGAAGGGACGAAGCTGGCACCGCCTGCAACATTTAAGTCAGGGTGTGCAGCGTGGATGCCCGTATCAAGGACAGCTACTTTGACATTAGCACCTTTATAACCTTGAGCGTGTACAGCGGGAGCTTTGATTTGAGGGATTCCATAAGGGACGGTTTGTGCATATGCTTCTGCTTTGTGGTCTTCTTCTACGTAAGCAATGCTAGGGTCATGTTCAAGTTTTTTCGCGGCTTGTTCGGACATTTTTACTTGTGCGGCATTAATGAGACGATATTGCTTTTCTAGTTTTCCACCATTTTGAGTGACGGCTTGTTTCTTAGAGCTGTTTGTGGTGGCGGAGGCTTTAAAGCCAACAATATAGCTCTTTTCACTATCTGACTTTGAGACCGTCTCGGCATTTGCCATGGAGCCTCCAAACCCTGCTGAAAACAAAAGAGGGACAGCCAATAAAACACTTGTCATCACATTTTTCTTTTTCACGCACAATCCACATCCCTTTTTTTTATTTCAGAATAATCATCCGTAGTCTATAAGAATGATCCGTTTGACTATTCTGTATATTCAGTTTAATGGAAGTAGGCAAATAAGAGTAGACCTGAATTTTTGTGAAAGTCCTAGCGAAAATTGGGGAATTAAGTCACTTGGAAATGATGGTAAAATATGTTTATTCTACTATTTCAGCGGTTATCTATTAAAAAGGAAGTGTGCTTTTTTTCTTATGATCCATTTCTGGAGAAATATTCGATACACGAAAAGCCTTAAAATAGGTAGAAACGTCTAGCATCTATTTCGAATTTCGATATAAAAAAATATTATTTTATCATTGTTTTTGTCATTTAAAAAGAACCTGTTTACATAACAGGTTCTTTAAGTAGGAGAGGATTGAGTTAAATGGCTGACCACATTGTAATCAAGCACCTTCCATTTACCATCTTTCCATTCCACATAATTTAAGCAAGCATTGACGAGTCTCGTGTTCTCAAGACCAAGATGTTCATCCGCTAAGGTGGTGAGTAAAGCATGGATGGCAGCGCCGTGTGCCACGATTAGGACTTGTTGATTCGGATAGGCTGCTCTGACTTTCTCAATGCCTTCTACCATTCGATCTTGGATTGTCTCAAGCGGCTCCATATTTGGATACTGTTTATTTGGAAACAGCTTTTGGCGCTCCTCAAATGACATGCCTTCAGCATCGCCATAATCACGCTCAATGAAATCATCCATGATGACAAGAGGCGCATCTACATGTTTTAAAATCAAATGTGCTGTTTCTTTTGCCCTTGTAAGTGGACTGGAAATGACAACATCCCAATGGGCATCTTTTAAATAAAGGCCCGTTTGTTCAGCCTGCCATTTACCAGTATCATTTAAAGGGATATCTGTTCGTCCTTGAATTCGTTTCGCTGCATTCCAATCTGTTTCCCCGTGTCTGACTAGGCAAATTGTTGTCAATCAAATCCCGCCTTTTCTATCTTTTCTTCTATTATACTAAAGCAGAAGAAAAAAGACTGGATTAGCGATTTGTGAGACTTGTTAAGGATTCGACTGAGCTGGCAACTTGAGACACCGTTTGTTTGACTTCCTTCAGTTCGTTTAGGAAGGTTTGAAGGTCTATTTCAATTTTTCCATTTTGATTTTTGCTTAAGTTCATGCTGCTGACGATATCATCGAAGAGCGAATTGATTTGAGTCATTTTTTCTTTACTATCTGTCACGAGTAAATTCACGTCCCCAATGTGCTGAGACACAATGGAGATTTGTGAATTGGTATTGTTGACAAGTTCAGATACGGTTGACACCGTTTTCTTTGTGTCTTCTGATAATTTACGAACCTCGTTTGCGACGACAGCAAAGCCTTTTCCGTGTTCGCCTGCTCGTGCAGATTCGATGGAAGCATTTAAAGATAACAAGTTCGTCTGCTCTGCAATGCCTGTGACAATCCCAAAGATTTGTTCAATCTGTTTTGCGATTTCTTCTAAACGCTTAATTTCTGTTTCAATCTTTGTCATGCTGCCATCAATTTGGTTCATTTGTGTTTGTTGAATTTCTAATTCTTTTTTACCGCCGATCGATTTTTCCTCAACCTGTGCTGAAATTTGCGTTCCAGCTTGTGACATGTCTGCCATCTCATCAGATTTTGATACAAGCTTGTCCACTGCATTTGTTGTGTTAGAGAAGAGAGAAGCAAGTGAATTTGATGTTTCTGTGATCTTTGTATGGAGCTCCTGCTGCTGCTGTTCTGCTTCATCACGAATTTTAGAATATTCATTTTGGAACGTATCAAGGACAAGCTGCTGTTCTAAATTTAAAATTTTCGTCGTCGCTTTCACTGCTGTCTGATATTCTTTGAAATCTTGGATATGCTGAGCAAATAAATCCATAATCGATAGCAGAAGATCCTGGAATGCTGCCATATACCACTTAGGCTGAAGGCCAATCCGTAAATGAACTTGCGCAATTTTAATTCGTTTTGCCACATAGGCTTCATCAACCACACCTGCAAACATTTCACTAATATGAATGCGGAGTGTTTTTTTCAGACGCTCGACAGAACTATTATCCTGAATGATATGCATCAAGGAAGACTCAACTTCTAAATTTTTATAAAATTTATCAACGATATGTGCGATATCGTCCTGAACAATTGGATTGAGCTGTTTTAGAATCAATAGGTCATGCTGCGTCAGATCTATCATCTTGATTTGTTTTGCGATATCCGTATTGTCAGAAAAGTTGATACGTTTTATTCCATCGTCCTGCTGTGTGAAAAAAGCAGTGTTTTTTCTTTTCTTCTCTTTTTTAAATAACAATGTTTTTGTCCCCCTATAATCATCACAAATTATCAGACTTTATATTATCTATCGGATAATATTGGATTTTTTAAAGGGAATCAGTAAAATTTTACTGTTCTTTATATGACCTTTTTAGTGGTTTCTTTGCTGGGCCTTCTACTACTTCTCCAGTAATAGAAAAACGAGAGCCGTGACACGGGCAATCCCACGTGCGGTCGCTATTATTCCAAGCGACTTCACAGCCTAGGTGAGTACACGTTGTATCGACAAGAAAAATGTTCCCGTCCTCTGATTTAAAGGCACCGCATTTTTTATGTTCATAAGAGACAATACCGCCTTCACCTGGCTTTAAATCATCAATGGTTTGATCGGTTCGTTTTAATTTACCACTGATCAGCTTGGCTGCGACATTGCTGTTTTCTTTAACGAAATCTTTGACGAAAGAATCAGAAACAGGCCTTGATGGCGTAAAAATGGATTCGGATGGATTCGATTTTCCTTCAATCAAATCACCGATAAGAGTAGCTGCGACATGGCTTGTTGTCATGCCCCATTTTCTAAAACCGGTCGCAACAAAGATATTTTGATGGTGTTTGGTCAGGCGGCCGATGTAAGGGATTTGATCCATTGTCACCATATCGTGTGTCGACCAGCGATACAGCACCTCTTCAATTCCAAGGGTGGCGTCTCCAAAACTTTCTAATCCTTCATAGTGAGCAGATTCATCTCCGCCTTGTCCAGTTTTATGACCTTCTCCTCCGATGAGCACCACTTCCTCACCCTCCCATTCTGCCGTTCTTAAAGAATGAGCAGGCTGGTCGATCCCTAAGTACATTCCATCTGGGAGCGGCTTCGTTGTTTTGGCTGCTACCACATAAGATTGCTCTGGGTGAATGCGCGTGAAATAAAGTCCTTTCCCATCATAAAAAGGAAAGTGCGAACAGGAAATAATATAGCGGCCTGTCAGGTGATGGCCGTTTTTGGTGACGACAGCAGGGCGGTTTCCTTCGTTCACGTCAACAGCAGTTGTCTGTTCATAAATACGTACACCTCGCTCTAGGAGCTGGTCAATGAGCGCATTGAGATAATGAAGGGGATGGAACTGTGCCTGCTGCGTCATTGCTAGGGCAGCCTTGATGTCAGCATCAAAAGGAAGCGCTGTTTTCCATTCCCGATCAATCCCAAGCTGTTTGTAGGCATCTAATTCCTTTTTTAATTTTTTGACACCGTTTTCTTCCTTTGTATAGAGGTACGCATCTTTGACTTCTAGCTGACAATCAATGTCGTACTTTTGAACGCGTGCTTGAATCAGCTCTTTTGCTTTCTCATTTGCTTCTACATACAAACGGGCTTTGGGCATTCCAATTTGCTGGATCAGCTCATGGTAGTACACATCGTGCTGTGAGGTAATCTTAGCTGTCGTATGTCCGGTCGTACCTTGCAGCAGTTGACCAGCATCAATGATGATGACATCCAGCCCGCGTTCTGTCATTTCAAACGCGGTAGCGATACCGGTAATACCGCCGCCGACAATGATGACATCTGCTGTGAGATCCTCATGTACTGCAGGAAAAGAATGCTTTTGACTATCCGCAATCCATAACGATTTTGCCTGTTCCAACCCCTTATGTTCTTGTTCCATATTGTCGCCTCCAGTTAGTCACTTGTTGTGTATAATTTTTCCTCGATGAAGAAAAACATACATTCGAAAGGAAACTAGTTCGACATACATAAAAAAATAGCCAACACATAAAAATAAACAAGATAAAAGGAAGGAGTGGACAGACGTGTCAACAAAGCAGCCGAAGAAAACATTGCCGCCTCAGCATCAAAGTGAGCGTCCAGGTCTTGAATATAAAATGAATCCAAGACCTGTTTTTGATCGAGAGGTGCCGAATAAAAAATTAGCAGGGAAAACAGCCATAGTGACAGGTGGGGACAGCGGGATTGGAAGAGCAGTCTCGGTCTTATTTGCGAAGGAAGGCGCCAATGTCGCCATTGTTTACTTGAGTGAGCACCGCGATGCAGAGGAAACGAAGGACTATATTGAAAAGGCGGGAGGCCGTGCTATTTTAATTGCAGGTGATTTAGGAGATGAGGCGTTTTCAAATGAGGTCGTCAAAAAAACGAAGGATGCTTTCGGTTCCATTGATATTTTGGTGAACAATGCCGGGGAACAGCATCCGCAAAAAAGCATTGAACAGATTACCTCGCATCAGCTTCTTCGAACATTTCAAACGAATATTTTTGCCATGTTTTATTTAACAAAAGCGGTACTTCCTCACTTAAAGAAAGGAAGCAGTATCATAAATACCGCATCTGTCACAGCCTATAAAGGGCATGAAACCTTGATCGACTATTCAGCTACAAAAGGGGCAGTCGTGACATTTACGAGATCATTATCTTTATCGCTTATTAAACAGGGAATCAGAGTAAATGGGGTAGCCCCAGGGCCCATTTGGACACCACTCATTCCATCAACCTTTACGGAAAAGGAAGTCTCCGAATTTGGCGGGGATGTTCCAATGGAGCGGCCAGGTGAGCCAGTAGAGCTTGCGCCGAGCTATTTATTTTTAGCGAGCGAAGACTCCTCTTATATAAATGGACAAATTCTGCATGTAAATGGCGGAACCATTTTAAATGGATAAACAAAAAACTTGCGGTAAAGAGACGAGTTGCTGTCTCTTTGCCGCAAGTAAAATCATCATGATTAGTGTAAGCAGTGTTCTGCATATTGAGCTGACAGGTCGTTGAATCGCTTTTCATCACGCTGATCCAGTGCCTTATCAATCTCTTCTCTAAGGAAGGTTAAGCGCTGTTTATAAAGCGCCTCATCTAAAACCATTTGAATATAGATGTCTAAAATCGTCACGCCGTTTTCTTCGGTTTTTTGGGTGTTGCGGGACTTCATGAGCTCAGCATACGTTTTTTTCTCTTTCATAAAGAATCCCCCCGATGCCTTTTTTATAGTATATGGATTGGTGGAGAAAAAATCAACAAGAATTTATAATTTTTAGACAATTTATTTTTGAGCGGAATCGACACCTCTTGTCCGATCGACACGATGTGATATAACTTTAAAAAAGGCTTTTCGATAGATCAAATGAACTAAATAACACGATAAAAAAATGATTTTTAATAAATTTTGAAAAAATCCTGTCGTTTCTTATATGTTGGTGATAGATTAATAGTATCTAAAATAACCAAAAATTAACACAGGAGGAAATGAAGTGTCAGGAATTAGTGAAACACCTTTAGATTCATACGTCATTAATCAAACAACAATGGCGGTCCTTCCAGTTGAAGAAGGAAAAAGAGTATATTCAAAAGTCATAGAAAGAGAGACAAGCTTTTACGTTGAATTAAAGCCCCTGCAAATTATTGAACGCAGCTGCAGATTCTTCGGCTCAAGCTATGCAGGCAGAAAAGCGGGAACATATGAAGTAACAGGAATATCTCATAAGCCTCCCATTGTAATTGACTCATCCAATCATCTGTATTTCTTCCCAACCTATTCATCCAACCGTCCTCAGTGCGGCTGGATCTCCCACAAATACATTCATACCTTCCAGGAATCATCCCTCGGAGACACGGTGGTCATCTTTACAAATGAGCAAACCGTCAAAATCGATGTCTCATATAAATCTTTTGAGAGTCAGGTACACAGAACAGCGTATCTCCGAACGAAATTTCAAGATCGCCTTGATGGTGGTCTTCCTAAAAAACAAGAATTTATGCTGTATCCAAAGGAACAACAGCTCAACCTTGTATACGATTTTATATTAAGGGAGCTACGGAACAGATATTAACTAAAACCAGCGGCAGTACAGCCGCTGGGCTCCTTATGTTATATCGTCTTCCTTTCTCGAAGAAAAAAACATTGATAATTGCATAATAAATTATATAATTTAAATATAATGTATAAAATTTTATATAATGAGCAGCAGAGAAGGGGATATGATGATGACTTATGATGAACTAGATACACCAGCGCTATTAATTGATAAACAGGTGATGATGGAGAATCTAGCTGCTATGCAGCAATATGCGGACCGTCAGCAAGTCAAACTGCGTCCTCATACGAAAACACATAAAACACCTGGTCTTGCGAAGGTGCAGGAGGAGATGGGCGCCTCTGGCTTAACTGTAGCGAAAGTAGGGGAAGCGGAAGTGATGGCAGCGCATGGGCTGACAGATATTTTTATCGCCAATCAAATTGTAGGTGAGACAAAGCTGAAGCGAATTCGAAAGCTGGCAGAGTCGATACACATTTCATTTGGAATAGATTGTGTAGAGCATGTGCATCAAATTGAAGAGGTTTTTCGAGGAGCAGAGAAAAAAGCGGAGGTTTTAATTGAGATAGAAGTTGGAGAAGAGAGGTCTGGTGTCATTGAAGAGAGTGATTTCTGTCAAATCTTGCAGGCGATAAAAACATGTGACTTTGTTCATTTAAAAGGGATTTTTTCTCATGATGGTCACACATACAAGGCGGAAAGTAAAGCGCATTGTCAGACATTATATGAAGACGCTGTGAATCGAACGCTTCGGTTTGCACAGATTGCAAAAGAAGCAGGCATGCTGCTAGAGGTGGTGAGCATAGGATCAACGCCGCCGTTCTTATTTCAATTTGATATTCCAAAGGGAGTCACCGAAATCAGACCTGGTACTTACATTTTCATGGATGCCTCTCAGTCCAATGTGATCGGCACTTTTTCATATTGCGCAGCAGCCGTCCTGACGACAGTCATTAGTAAGCCAACAAAGACTCGTGTCATTACAGATGTTGGAGCCAAAGGGCTCACGGCACAAACCCGTACAAAAGGTCTGACACAAACAAAAGGACTAGGCAAAGTAAAAGGCTATGATGATGTATTTGTTTCCAGTGTATTTGATGAGCATGCCATCATTTATCACGAAGGCTTCCGTCAGACTGTCCAGATCGGTGAGAAGGTGCAAATCATTCCAAATCATATTTGTCCTGCTGTCAATCTCCATGAAAAAGCCTATCTCATCCAAGATGGTGAAGTAGTCGAAGAGCTTGAAATTGCTTGTAAAGGTAAACTTCAATAAATCAACAGGACAAAGCGACTTTGATGAGGCATCATCATGATGACACGAAAACATCCACCATGACCATGAATTTGTTGAAACCAAATCCATATATCCAGTCGTCTAAAGAGTGTATCGGTAGACTGTTCACCAAATAAATGACAGGGAAATGTGGATCCTTAGACGTATTTTCAAGCAATTCCTCATAAATCACAGAAGTGACACGAGCCGTCTGTTACAATAAAAGAAATCATTTCTTGTAAAGTGTTCGTATGTGGTAAAGGATCCTCCTATTTTGACCGATATGAACGAATGGGAATAGGAAATGGAGGCTCTGTATGAAAAAACAATCGCAATTGATTCTGCTGTTCACTTTGACAGTGACCTTACTAGCAGCCTGCCAGCAAGCAGGTCAATCGCCTTCAAAACAAGACACAAAAGAAGCTGCGTATGAACAATGGGTTCAGCGTTATATGGATGAGTTAAATGAAGCTTATGAGAACATGACCGACCAATTTATTTCAGATGGACAGGGAAAGATCCAAGTAAATAAAAAATTGAAAAAGGCGACGAAAGCCTTTGATCATGTGATTCAAAAGGGGCTTGCTCATCAAGAAGTTCCAGCCGCGTATCAAGAGGCAGATGAACAGTTAAAGACAGGTCTTCATTCATTTGAAAAAGGAATTGGTCAGGTGGAGCAGCTATTAAAGCGCCCAGATCAAGAAAAGCTGTTTATTTCCGCTACTCATCATCTGCAAGATGGATTGCAGAGGGCAACTGCATTTATTGAAGAAGTCGGCCGTATTCAGCAATCAACGTAAAAAAGCTTGGAAGACGGACTTCCAAGCTTTTTTACATATAAAGTATTTGCTTTAAGCGGCGCACACCTTCTTGGATCATGTTTTCGTCCGTACAGGCGAAGCCTAGTAGTAATCCCTTTCGATTGCTCTCAAAACAATAAGGACTTAATGGATAAATGCCAATACCTGCTGCTTTTGCTGCCTCAATACTGCCTTTTTCGTCAAAGTCTGGTGCTCCTTCTAAAAAGACATGAAGACCCGTATCTGTTCCATAAATATGAAAGTGCTTGTCAAATTGTTGTGTTAAAAGGGCATCCATCATGGCAGCCTGTCTTTTTTTATATAGCTGTCTCATTCGCCTGACATATCTCGTGAAGTCTCCTTCTCTGAAAAAAGAGGCGAGTGTGATCTGTTCCATAATGGGTAGCTGCCTTTGAATGAGTGATTGCAAGGAAGCGGTCCGCCATGATAACGATAATCTCCATCAAAATCATCCTCTAGTATATAAGACTGATGGCTGACAGCAAATTTTAGCAGCTGCTGCCTTCTGCTCACACTCATACATACACCGGTTGGACGCTGATGGGAGGGTGTCACTGCAATCAGCTTTGTTCTTCGTGGTAATGTATTCACCATCATTCCTTCTTCATCGACGGGCGCGGGATAAATGTTCATTTCACGATGCATAAATGAAAGCCTTGCTCCAGGAAAGCCTGGATCTTCAACAGCTACTGTATCGCCTTTTTTGAGTAATACCTGTGAAATCAAATCAATGGCTTGCTGCGTGCCTCCTGTTAATACGATTTGATCCTCTTCTACATCAATGCCTCGTTCTACAGATAAGTATTGGCGTATTTCTGAACGTACTTCCCATAAACCATGCGGGGAGGAATAGCCCCAATCTTTCATCTCTAATCGCTGTAATGCTTTCATGAGCGAGCGTTTCCATATGTTTTGGAAATGTTCGTCGATGGCTGGTTCCTGATGACGAAAATCAATATCAAGCTTTTCATGAAATTGATTGGCCGACAGCCAGTGGTTCATTTGTTTCTCCGCCTCTTGAAAGTGTGGTCTTACCGGAAGAGGAAAAGGGGGCTCACCTTGATGGGGGGCGGAGGCCGCATAGTGATCACTCGAAATGACCTTCGTACCGCCTCGTCTAGATGTGCTGACATAACCTCTTGCCAGCAGTTCATCATAAGCAAGCTGTATTGTTGATCTTGATACATTGAGCTCCTGTGCTAATACGCGTGTCGGTGTTAACTGATCATGAGGATTCAGTTTTTTGGAATGAATTTGTTGAATGATCCCAGTCACGATTTGCTGCCAGAGCGGGGTCGTACTTGAGCGGTCTAAATAAATATACATCGGACACCTTCTCTCATTGTCACATATAACATGATGATGATACGGAAATATGGAGTGGTCAATAGCGTCATTTTTGGATATAGGAAGTAAGCCAAAAGGTGTGTACACTGTTCTCATATGCTTATGACTAAAGGAGAGAGTGAAATGATCCCTGCATCTAAAGAAGACACTACACACCTATCTATCATTCCATTTACATTCGTTTTATTTGGTCTTTTTATGATTACAACCGCAGTAAATCTGCAGGTGCCCCTTTATACGTTGTATGCCGAACAAGCAGGGTACGGAAAAGCGGCGACAGCCCTTGTATTTGCTGCATATGTCTTCGGACTGATTCCAGTCTTGCTTTTTCTTGGGGGGATATCTGACCGGGCTGGACGTAAACCGGTTTTATTGGTTGCACTTAGTTTTTCATTATGTGCTACCTTATTGATGATCGTACATCCTACCATTCAAATGCTCTTTTTGGCCCGGCTGCTGCAAGGGGTGGGGCTTGGGCTGAGTGTTGGCACATGCACCGCTTATTTAATTGCTTTATATCCAGAAAAGTCAAACTGGATTCCAACGTTTATTGCGTTATGCAGTTCGATTGGCTTTGGGGGCGGTGCTCTTTTTACGGCACTTCTTTCTTTTCAGCATATGACGCTTGCGCCGCTTAGCTATTGGATTGTGCTGGGCTTTTTAATCCTAACGATTGTGGGTGTCTTCTTTTTCGTTCCGCCTGTACAAGGAGATTCAGGTAAACCGATGATGAACATGCCAACATTTCCAAAAGGAACAATGCCAGCGAATGCAGCGATTGCTGTCGCGTGGTCGGTGTGCGGCCTTGTGATTTCGGTTTTGCCAGCACAGCTTAAATTAAATGGATATGAATTATGGGTAGGGCCGGCACTATTTTTAATTAATATGGCAGGTGTCCTGATGCAGCCTTTTGTTCGCAAAATGAATAGCACAGCAGCGCTCCTCGCCGGATTTATTTGTCTTCCATGCGGATACGGCCTCTTGCTAATTGGAGCAAATAGCGGATCCATCATTCTTGTGCTTGCCGGAACGATGCTTGCGGGTACGGCCTGCTATGGATTTACTTATTTAGGTGGTCTTCAGCTGATTGTCGAGAGGGGAAAAAAGGAAGCAGCTAGAGCCGTTGCAGGGTTTTATTTATTTGCCTATTTAGGTCTGGGTCTTCCAAGTGTTTTTGTCGGACTTTTCGCTGATTTGTACGGAACCCAGATGGTGTTAACCGTCTTTTTCTTGGTCGTTTTGGCAGCTTGTCTCATCCTTTTGATCTCAAGTGTCAAGAAACAAAAGTGAGGAGCCTGGCTTTTTCTTTTTCCTTCCATTCGTTTAAAATAAAGGTATGAGAGGGGAAGATGACATGAAAAAAGTGCAGCTGGACGGTGCATCGTGCAGGTCGCAAGAAGAGCTTCATGACCAACTAAAAACAGTTTTACACCTTCCTGACTACTACGGGAAAAATCTTGATGCCCTATGGGACTGTTTGACAGGAGAAGTAAATCTGCCAGTAAAGCTGACATGGGTGAATTTTGACACGAGCAAGGACGCTCTTGGCGAGTATGCAGAAAACGTAAAGCAGTTATTTCAAGAAGCAGAAGAGGAATTGAAGGGACAATTTCAAGTGAGCATTCAATAATGGTGAAAAAGCAGCCGACATTAGAGGTTGCTTTTTTTCTGATTCTCACCTGCGATGATATGGATAGACAATGCTAACTACACAGAATCATTTAAAAAGAATACTACTAGCAGAAAAGCATGGGTTATCTGAGTTTTACAAGTTTTTAATTGTGGGTTCATAAAAATAAGTTGCGTGTAGGAAACTTTCATCAAAATATGTTATAGTGGAACCTACATTGATAGACTAAGATAGAGTGAGGGTTCGGAAAGGATGAAGGAAAAAACTAGAGCAAAAACAAGATCCAAAAGAAGGCTGAGACCTTGGGTGAAAGCAGTGCTGTTTATCATGGCTTTTGTCATGGTGATGGCAGTATCCGTAACAGGATATGCCTACTTTAAAATTTCAAAAGCGTCAGATAAGGCGCAAGTGTCATTAGAAAGAGGAGACACCTCGCAAAAGCGTGTAAAAGCTTTTGATCCAGGAAAGGACAACTTCTCGGTGCTCTTGCTTGGAATTGACAGCCGTCCAGGTGAAACGGTAGACGAAGCACGAAGTGATGCGGTCTTACTGGCGGCGGTGAACCGAACAGAGAAAACCATCAAGCTCCTTAGTATTCCTCGTGATTCTTATGTTGATATACCAGGAAGAGGATATGATAAAATCGCCCACGCCCATGCATTTGGAAGTGCAGATTTGTCAGTCAAAACGGTCGAAAATTTGCTGAACATCCCTGTAGACTATGTGATTTCAGGGAACTTTAAGGCGTTTCAAGACATTGTAGATGAGCTAAACGGAATTGACGTCACGATTGAAGATGAAGGTATCGCAAAACAAATGGAAAAGGACTCAAAAGGGAAAGTTCATGTGCAAACAGGTACACATACGTTAAATGGTGAAGAAGCATTAGCGTTTGTAAGAACGAGAAAGGCAGACAGTGACCTCATGCGCGGGAAGCGCCAAATGGAAGCACTTCAAGCCATCTTTGAAAAGTCTAAATCCATTTCTTCGATCCCATCCTATGACAACATCATTGATACACTTGGTGATAATGTTTCAACCAATCTGTCAATGAAGCAGTTTATCGGCCTTTTCCCGTTATTGAGCTCATTGAAATCAGTGGATACCATTCAGCTAAAGGGCCATGATTATCAGCCTGGGAATGTGTATTACTTTGAGTTAGATGGCGCTGGATTAGAAGAAGTGAGAACAGAGCTGAGAGAACAGCTTGAATTATCATAATATGTAGGAGCCTGCCGCTGTGGCAGGCTTTTTGCTTTGAATGGAGACGCGCGACAATGAAGCAAATTCAATTCGCTTGATGAAGAAAATACCGAGTCAGCAGTTCCTCTACCCGGTGACGTATACGTGGATTAAAGTATTTATGTTTTTCTTCATAGCCATCCATGATAAATAGATACGTTGTAAATCCTTCATCGTGTTCAATTTGCTGTACCTTCATTTTTTCTTTACGTAAATGCTGCTTTAGTTCATAAAGTGCTTTCTGTGCTTCCTTTAAGGCGGAGGTCACTAGCTGAATGTATGGTTCATTTAGTTTAAATGTTTGATGTTGTTTTAAGTGAGTCAAATCACGATTGAGGATGGAGACGACCATTGGAAGAAAGATGGCCTGTTCCATCATCTGAAGCTGTATTCTTGATAGTCTCGTCATGTCCAAGCCTGCTTTCTTTCTTAATAGAACACATGTTCTTGTTTATTATATCGAATGAGTCAAATAATCTCAAGGGGGGGGATTCATTTGTATATTTTTATGTTTTCCATGTAAAATGAAAAGTAGACAAACCTTGAAGGAGTCAAACAAGTTGACATCATTTCTTTCCCTATTTACTCACGAAAATATCACATCATTTTTTGAGAGCTACAAGGCCTTTGGACCGATTGTCGCCATATTGCTCCCTTTAATAGAAGCATTTCTTCCGTTTTTACCACTCGTTGCGTTTGCTGTAGCAAATGCAAATGCATTCGGCCTGTGGGAAGGCTTTTTATTGACCTGGATTGGCGCAAGTGCAGGGTCTATTCTTGTCTTTTTGCTGATTAGAAAATTTGGACGAATGAGAATGCTCAACTTTATTAGCAGGCATCCTTCCATTAAAAAATTAATGCTTTGGGTGGAGAAGCGGGGATTTGGTCCATTATTTATTTTACTTTGCTTTCCTTTCACACCCTCTGCTGCCGTCAATGTTGTAGCTGGTTTATCAAGAATTAGCTTTTGGCAATTCTCATTAGCTACTTTATCTGGTAAGTGTGTCATGCTTTTTATCATTAGTTTTATTGGGTATGATCTCTCTGCTTTAGTTAAGAATCCGTTAAGAAGTGTTTTTGCGGTTCTAGTTATTGCAGTATTATGGTATGTTGGAAAGAGAGTAGAAAATAGGTTAAACATTCGAATGAGTAAACGTGAGGACAAAGGAGGCTCTTAATGAAAAAGAAGCCATTGCTATGGTTGATGATTATTACAGGCATCGTCTTATTGTTCCAAGTAAAGAATTTCATGTTTGTCACATACAAAGTAGAAGGGGTTAGTATGGACCCAACTTTTACAGATGGAACAGAATTATTAATCAATAAGTTCTCGCCAAAACTCACGAAAATTAGCCGGTTTGATTATGTATTATTTCACGGACCTAAAAATCAAATCTTGATCAAGCGGGTCATTGGACTCCCAGGAGAAACGATCAAGTATGAAGATGATCAGTTATTTGTCGATGGTGAAAAAAAGAAGGAACCTTATTTAAAAGAGCAGAAACAACATAAAATGGGGAACGTTCTAACAGGGGATTTTCAGCTGAAAGCCATCACAGGAGAAGATAAAATTAAAAGCAATCATTACTTTGTGGTCGGAGATAACCGAATACATAGCTTCGACAGCCGGCATTTTGGCACCATTTCAAAGGATCAAGTTGTCGGTGTCAAAAGGAATACCAGCGAATAAAAAAAGGCGCTCTGCATATGCAAAGCGTCTCTTTTTTATTTTGCGGCTTTATAATCAGGCTGCCTTTTTGCCCATACATGATGTAAGAACCGGAAAAACGGTGGCAGCATTGCAATGACGAGAATAATTCTGACGACTTGTACAGCCACAACAAAGGTAGAATCCTCGTGCAGTGTGACTGCTGTTGTTGCCATTTCTGCAATACCGCCAGGCGAAAAAGCAAGAATGGCTGTAATGACAGAAATACCTGTGATCTCAGCGATGGCAATAGAGCTGAGGACAGTTGCAGCAATTAGTCCAGCTGAGCTGACGACAGCCACAATGAGAGTGTTTTTTAGCCCGACAAACATCTGTTTATTCATTTTTGAACCGATGGTTGCACCTAGAAATACTTGAGACGCAATGTTCGCTTGTGCCGGCCAATAAGGAATCAAATCATAACCTATGAGCGCGCCCGCACCAACTTGAAGAGCTGCGACGCCTAGCATACTGCCGATCAGCCAAGGGGCAGGAAAATGAAGACGAACTGCTAGGCGTGACATGAGCCAGGCACCTAAAATAAGCGCAGCGGTCCAAGAGATGTTTGAAAGGGTGAAAACGCCCGAAGAAAAAGCGCTCCCTTGCGTAACTACAGCCGCATCCGCTTGGTTTTTTGTATTTAAATAAAACACTGTAAAGGGGATAGTGAGTACAACCATTAATACACGTATCGTTTGCACGAGACTCACAACAGCTGTATTGGCTCCCACCTCTTGGGCAATCCCCGGCATAGCGGATAAACCGCCGGGGGCAGTTCCGACAAAGCTTGTCAGCATATCAGTTTTGCTCAGCTTCCATAAGACAAAGCCTGAGAGCATCGCCAGTAGAATAGAAAAGATGAGCATGAAACTCACAGGGAGCCAATTTTCAGCGAAAATGTGAAGGACCTTCATATTCATTTTCTGTCCGAGTTCAATTCCGAGAATGAATTGACCAAGGAGCAGCCATCTGCTGTGAATACGTAAGGTGCTGGTTCCTTTACGCTGAAACAGGGTGGGGCGGCGCATCGCAATAAAAGCTGCGGTGATTAATGTACCTACCATCCAGCTAATAGACATACCTGTTAAAGACAAAAGAAATCCACCTAAACCGCTTGTCGCAATGAGAATGAGATCGGTTCGAAGGCCTTGTTTCATTACATGTAAACCTTCTTCCTATATGTTTGTTCAGTAAGTGAAATGTTGTTAACTTCACTATAATACAAAAGTCTCTATAAATAAAATACGAATTTTTTCACCATTTACATAAGATTATCTTATCACTAAATGATTAGTACATTTTTATAAAGAAAGATATAATTTTTACCAAAAACAAAGTCAATATACAACGATTTTCCCCTATTTTTGTTATCAGTTGACTATCATTTTCAATTACACTACACTACTTAGTGTGAGGTGATAACATGAAAATTCCTTCTTTTAAATATAATGAAAAGGGATTGAATCGCTTTTTTGGTCCTTTAGAGGGGAGAATTATGGAGATCCTTTATGATGGTGAGGATATGCCGATTAAAGAGGTGCAGCAAAAGCTGTCAGATGAGAAGCCGATTAATTTCAACACAGTGATGACTGTGTTGAACCGCTTAACCGAAAAGGGAATTGTGGAGAAAAAAACAAAAGGGCGCTCATCTATTTATAATCCTATTTTAACAAAAGAAGAATTTCTAAATGAGCAAACAAAATGGATTACACAAGGATTGATGGACGATTTCGGTCCGCTGGCAGTCAATCATATGGTGGATGCAATTGAAAGTGCTGACCCTGAATTGCTCAAAGTGCTTGAAGCAAGGCTAGCGTCTAAAAAAGAGGAGCAGCAAAATGAATAAAATGAAGTCGAGTCTGCTGTTTTTAGGCGGTATATTGATTGGTCTAACGATTTTTTATCAGATGGGGTATTATGTGCTATCAAGCTTTTTTGGCTGGAATCAAGCATATAATCTGATTCATGTATGCCAGTCTGTGCTCGAATTCTATGGATTCACTCCTTTAAAATACTTTCTGGATGCCTTAGTCCTTTCCACATTGGGTTTTGCGATTTTCTATATGGCAAAGCAAATCAGAAAGTACATTCAATTCAAACGACATATGATGCTCGCAGTCGAACAACCGTCAACCGAATCTCTGTCAGAGAAATATCAAAACGATATCATTGTATTTCATTGTCATGAACCGCTTGCTTTTGCAATGGGGATGCTTCACCCAAAGGTTTATTTATCAACAGCTCTCATAGACATGCTGGATGAAGAAGAGATTGACGCTGTAGTTCATCATGAATTGCATCACAAATACAGCTATGATCCTTTGAAGGCTTTTATGTTCTCAATGCTCACAAAAGTCATTTGGTACATTCCAGTGTTAAAGCATATGAGACAAAGCTACTCTGTTTTTCGTGAAGTGATTGCAGATGACTATGCCATTCAGAAGACAGGCACTGAGCTTGGAGTAGGGCAGGCCCTTTTGAAACTGGTTAAAAAAAGAACCCAGTTTCAAAAACAAACAAAGTTTGCGGTGTCCTTTGGGGATCGGGCATTGAATTTAAGAATACAAAAAATCTTAAATCCAACTTACAATATTCCTTTTAATGTACCAATGATTCCAATCGTCACTTCAGCCATTCTGATGGTGATCTTGATAATTATGCTCAACCTTAATTACTAATTTTTTTACTTATTAACATTACATTGTGTAGTGTAAAAACAGGAGGAAATCACTATATGAAAACAAATCAAGAAATAGGAACACTTTTTGTACGCGTTATTTTAGGGATTATTTTCTTTTTACATGGGCTTCAGGCATATCAAGGAGGGCTGGGAGGTACAGCAGCATTCTTCGGGCAAATCGGTGTACCTGAATTTATGGCTTATATTGTGAAGACAATTGAGCTGGTCGGTGGTATCGCCTTGATTTTAGGTCTAGGAACTCGAGTTATCGCAGCATTATTTGTACCAATTATGGCAGTAGCAATTATCACTGTTGGTTTTTCTAGAGGATTTGTAGGTGGTTATGAATTTGAACTTTCGCTTCTCGTCATGGCGCTTTATTTAACTCTCAGCGGCAGTAAGCTGCTATCAATTGATGGGATTCTCAAGCATCAGCAGCAAAGCAATGAAGCAAAATTTCATTAAAAGATCATAAAAACTCCTTCTGCTCTTTGTGGCAGAGGAGTTTTTTTAATGATCGAATTCTCATTTTCTCGTTTGAAAATGAGGAAGGGATGGGAGGCTTTGCTACATTTAGCGCTTTCTTTGACAGTTTGAATGAACGAAATATCGATTTCATCTTTTGACGGAACATACGCTCTCCTATTAAAATAGGACTATCTATGATACATGGTGCGTTAAAAGATATAGAAACCATACAGCGTGCTGCTGCTCATCTTGAGCGATACGTTTCATTAGCTCTTTTGTTCCTTGATCTCGGACATAGTCTGATACGCTTAAGTAAAAATCAACCGTTTTTTGTTCATCTTTAAAGGCAAACAGAAGCCCTTCTCTGAATTGGTCTGGACAAGGTTCTGTTACGCTTGGTTTGTGATTTTTACCTGTTAAAGAATAATATAGCTTTGAAAATAGTTGATAGTGTCTGACTTCATCCTGACGTATTTCTTGAATGATCTTTTTTGCTTCAGGATTTTTTGCTTTTTGGGCAAGTTTTTCGTAGCACTGGATCGCAGAATATTCACCATTGATCGCCTTCTCAAGGTCTGAAATGATTCTTGTGTTTTGGCGCATGTCATAAGGCGAGTAGTCATAGTAACCGTAATACATGATATTGCCAGCCTCCTTTATGTTCATGATGGTTTATGATATGAAAAGAGTGAGGAAAGGTGCCTATGTTTTTTTCAGAAAGGAGAATGGGAACGTGATCGGAAAATAGCTATTTACCTTTATTTTCGCTAGAATATGAGTACATAAGAAAGGTGTTGTGGAACGTGGAGATTCAGTTTTTAGCAGGCAGATCGGGGAGTGGAAAAACGACTGCAATCTTAGAGGAAATCAAAGAACAGCTTCGGCTTGATCCGTTGGGTCCGCCAATCATTTTTTTAGTCCCGGATCAAATGACATTTTTAATGGAATATGAGCTTGCGAAAACGTCTGAAGCCGGTGGAATGATCAGAGCTAAAGTTTTTAGTTTTACTCGTCTTGCTTGGTCTATTTTACAGCAGACTGGTGGAGCGAACCGGCAATTTGTGACAAGCACAGGAATTCAAATGCTTTTAAGAAAAGTGATTGAAGAGCAGAAAGACAAGTTTAAAGTATTCAAAAAAGCCAGTGATAAGCCAGGGTTTGTGGAGCAAATCGAAAAAACGATGGCTGAATTCAAAAGATACTGTATGCCGCCTGAGGAAATTGAGAAAATTTCAGTGGAAAGCATGCATTCAGAGTATACAGAAGAAAGACGGGCAGCCGAAAAATTGCATGATCTCCATGTTCTTTATCAGCAGATGGAGGAGCATTTACAAGATGAATATGTGCACTCAGAAGACTATTTGACTCTTCTTGCCCAGCAAATTCCTTCAGCTGAAGAAATAAAAGGAGCACATATTTATATCGATGGTTTTTATCAATTTACACCGCAGCAGCTTCTTGTCATTGAACAGCTCTTGCTCCATGCAGCAAAAATAACTGCGGCTTTCACAGTAGATCGATCCTATCATGATAGGCAGCCAAATGAACTTGATTTATTTCGTATGACAGGTAAAACGTATTTCCAGCTCTATCAGCTTGCGAAAGAGTGCGGAGCTGACATTTCTGAAACCATTTTTGAAAGAAATCATCGGCACCTTTATACACCAGATCTTGCTTATTTAGAACACCAATATGAGCAGCGGCCAGTACAGCCATATCAGGAAAACACCCCTCATCTCACAGTGTCTAAAAGTGCAAATAAACGAGCTGAAATTGAGGGAGTAGCGAGAGACATCCTTGATTTAGTGAGAGAAAAAGGACTCAGACTCCGAGATATCTCGATTGTAGCACGGCATGTAGACGACTATAAAGATACGTTAAAAGAGGTTTTTCGAGATTACGACATTCCTTTTTTTATTGATGGAAATGAATCGATGCAGTATCATCCGCTTATTGAATTGATTCGTTCGAGCTTGGATGTCATAAAAGGAAATTGGCGGTATGAAGCGGTATTTCGCTGCGTGAAAACAGAGTTCTTATTTCCGCTTGAAATCACTAAGAACAAAGCGAGAGAGCAGGCAGATCAGCTCGAAAACTATTGTATTGCTTATGGTGTAAAAGGAGAGCGCTGGACAAATGGTTCCCGGTTTCATTACAGGCGCTTCCAATCATTAGATGAGGATTTCAGGCAAACAGATCAAGAAATCGAAATGGAACAAATGCTAAATGATGTCAAAGAATGGATCGCGCCCCCGCTTTACCAGTTGCAGAAAAGACTTAAAAATGCACAAAAGGTAAGGGACATGGTAGAGGCTGTCTATGTCTTTTTAGAAGAGATACAAGTACCAGATAAGCTTGAAAAAGCGAGGCTTGAGGCTGAAGAAGCAGGTCGATTAGCTGAAGCGATGCAGCACGGGCAAGTATGGGATGCTGTGATTCAATTAATGGATGAATTTGTTGACATGCTAGGTGACGAAGAGCTCTCATTTCCTTTATTCCAACAGATGATAGATACAGGATTAGCTTCTCTAAAATTCGCTTTGATTCCGCCTTCACTCGATCAAGTATTTATCGGAAGTATGGATTTATCCAGAATGTATCAAGTGAAGTGTACGTTTATCATTGGTGTAAACGATGGCGTTATTCCCGCACGCCCCTCTGATGAGAGTGTATTGTCTGAGGATGACCGAGAATGGTTAAAACGAGCAGGAGCAGAGCTGGCAGAGACAGGAAAAGAACGGCTGCTAGATGAGCAATTTTTAATTTACCAAGCGTTATCAAGTCCATCCCATCATTTGTATCTATCCTATGCGGCTTCTGATGCAGAAGGACGTTCTTTATTGCCTTCAACACTCATCAAGTATTGCCAAGAGCTTATGCCAAATCATCAGCACGCTCTTTATGTGTTAGATCCAGAACAGCTGGAAGACAATGAGCAATTAAAATTTGTAGCGAATGAGCATGTTTCGTTGTCGTATACTGTCTCACAGCTGCAGCAATGGCTCAATCAATATCCCATTAGCGGTGTATGGTGGAGTGTCTATAACTACTTAATGACATCTCCTAATCGGGATGTATCAAAAAACATCATGTCAAGTTTGTTCTTTACAAATCGAGCGAAGCCTTTAAAGCAAAATGTCACAAAAGAGCTTTACGGTGATCATATTCAGGGCAGTGTTTCAAGAATGGAGAAATTCAATGCGTGTGCATTTTCTCACTTTGCTTCCCACGGCTTAAAACTTAAGGATCGACAATTTTACAAATTGGAAGCACCCGATATCGGCCAGTTGTTTCACTCGGCTTTGAAGCATATTTCAGATACGCTAGTTGAACAAAAAAAGGATTGGAAAAACCTAACGAAGGAAGATTGTGTCACCTATTCAAGACATGCAATCGAACAGCTTGCTCCGCGTCTTCAAAAGGAAATTCTATTAAGCTCTAATCGGCATGCTTATATTAAAGAAAAGCTCCAGAAAATCCTAATTCGAGTCTCTTCTATATTAAGTGAACATGCCAAAGTGAGTGGATTTTCTCCAGTAGGGCTTGAGTTAGGTTTCGGGGGGCAAGGACCTTTGCCGCCGTTTACTTTTCAATTAAAGAATGGCTGCACGATGGAACTTGTCGGAAGAATTGACAGGGTAGATAAAGCAGAAGGTTCAAAAGGGCTGCTTTTAAGAATCGTCGATTACAAATCCAGTGAGAAAGGTCTTGACCTAGCAGAAGTATACTATGGTCTTGCCTTGCAAATGCTCACATACTTAGACCTAACCATTACGTATTCGAAAGAGTGGCTCGGCGTAGAAGCAACGCCTGCTGGCATTTTATATTTCCATATTCATGATCCGCTCATTCAAGCACCAATTCCGCTTGCAGAAGATGAAATTGAGCAGGAAATATACAATAAATTTAAAATGAAGGGTTTATTGCTTGAAGATGTGGAAGCAGTAAAGCTAATGGATCAAACGCTTGATTCAGGTAGATCGCAAGTCATTCAAGCTGGCTTGAAAAAGGATGGGTCTTTCCGTTCTGATTCGGCAGTTTTAAGTGAAGATCATTTCCATATACTCACACAACACGTTCGGCGTACATTTGAAGAAGCAGGTGAAAGAATTACAAATGGAGAGGTCACAATTAATCCATATAAATTAAAGGATCAAACACCTTGCCGCTTTTGTTCTTTCAAGTCTATTTGCCAATTCGATGAATCAATAGAAGATAATGATTTTAGAGTGCTCACCTCTGAAAAGGACGATGTTGTGATAGACCGGATCAAAAAAGAAGGGGATCAGTATGCAAATACCAAAACCGAATAACAGTACGTGGACGGATGACCAGTGGGAAGCCATCGTTTCAGAAGGACAAGATATCTTGGTTGCGGCGGCGGCAGGGTCGGGTAAAACAGCTGTTTTGGTTGAACGCCTGATTCGAAAAATGACCCGGCCTGAACTTCCAGTTGATGTGGACCGTCTGCTTGTTGTAACTTTCACAAATGCTTCTGCGGCAGAGATGAAGCATCGGATCACAGAAGCACTTGAAAAAGAATTAGCCAAAAACCCTGGGTCTCTTCATATGAGAAGGCAGCTGTCCCTCATGAATCGAGCCAATATTTCAACCTTGCACTCCTTTTGCTTGCAGGTTTTGCGCACCTTTTACTATGAAATTGATCTTGATCCAGGCTTTCGTTTGGCCGATCAAACAGAAGGAGAACTATTAGGAGATGAAGTGTTAGATGAACTGTTTGAGGATGAATATAAGGCTGGAAAGCCATCATTCTTTGAACTGGTTGACCGTTACACGTCTGACCGTCACGACTTAGATTTGCAATGGCTCGTGAAGAGAATTTATGAGTTTTCAAGATCGCATCCATCCCCTGAGCAATGGATGCGGGCATTTCTTTCACTTTATGATGTAGATGCTCAAACAAAAGTAGAAGAATTACCGTTTTATCCATATATCAAAGAAGATCTTTCTCTCGTTCTCCGGAGCTGTCAGGAGCTGCTTGAACGAGCTCTTTCGCTATCAAAAGAGCCGGGTGGCCCAGCACCGAGAGCAGAGAATTTTATAGATGATTTAGAGCAAGTCAATGAATTAATCCGTCATCAAGATGATTTTGAGAAACTTTATGAGCTTTTGCCGAACGTCAATTTTAAAAGGCTCAAAACGTGCAAAGGGGACGAATATGACCCTGCTTTATTAGAAAAAGCCACAGATGCACGTAATCAAGCGAAAAAACAATTAGAAAAACTAAAAGATGAATACTTCATGCGCAGTCCTGCCCAGCATTTAAAAAGCTTAGCTGAAATGAAGCCAGTTGTGGAGACGCTTGTAGAGCTTGTGATCCAATTTGGTGAGCGTTTTGAAAGAGCGAAGCAGGAAAAGTCAATTGTTGACTTTTCGGATTTAGAGCACTATTGCTTACGCATTTTAGCGGAGCAGGATGCAGAAGGACATTTGATTGAAACAGAAGCTGCCAAGTACTATCAACAGCAGTTTGAAGAAGTGCTCGTTGATGAATATCAGGATACAAACCTTGTACAAGAAACCATTTTAAAGCTTGTATCTAAAGGAGAACATTCTGCAGAGGGCAATCTGTTTATGGTTGGTGATGTAAAGCAGTCTATTTATCGTTTTAGGCTGGCAGAGCCTATGCTCTTTTTAAACAAATATAAACACTTTCAACCAGACGGCAAAGAAACAGGGAAGAGAATCGATTTGAATAAAAACTTCCGCAGCCGTTCAGATGTTTTAGATAGTACGAACTTTTTGTTCAAGCAGCTGATGGGGGAAACAGTTGGAGAAATTGAATATGATGAACAAGCTGAATTAAAGCTTGGAGCGAGTTATCCAGAAAGCAAAGATACAACGACAGAAATGCTTCTTGTCCACTTAGATCAGCAGGAAGCAGAAACCGGCGAAGAGCGAGAAGAGCTCGAGACCGTCCAATTTGAAGCGAGAATCATTGCTAAAAAAATAAAAGAATTAGTGGAGCAGCCATTTCAAGTGTACGATGCAAAGCAGCAAATGACCCGTAACTTACAGTATCGTGACATTGTCATTTTGCTTCGATCTATGCCGTGGGCTCCACAAATGATGGAGGAATTAAAGAAGCAGGGAATCCCCGTATATGCCAATCTTTCCTCTGGTTATTTTGAAGCAACAGAGGTGTCTGTCATTCTTTCTTTGTTAAAAGTCATCGATAATCCATATCAGGATATCCCGCTTGCTGCTGTTTTAAGATCACCTCTTGTTCATTTAGATGAAAATGAATTGGCTCTGATTCGAACAAGTGATAAAAAAGGCACGTATTATGATGCTGTAAAGGCATTTATGAGTGTGACGCATTCTGATCACCCTACATGCAAAAAGCTAGAGCGATTTTTCCAATTCCTGCGCAAGTGGCGTGATTTTTCTATCAATCATTCGGTGGCAGAATTAATTTGGGAAGTCTACCGTGACACGCAGTATCTTGATTATGTTGGCGGGATGCCTGGAGGTAAGCAGCGGCAGGCGAATCTTCGTGCCCTTTATGACAGGGCCAAGCAATATGAAAAAGCTGCCTTTAGAGGGCTATTCCGATTCCTTCGTTTTATTGAAAGAATGCAGGAGCGTGGGGATGATCTTGGTGCGGCAAAAACGTTCAGTGAAACAGAGGACGTTGTGCGTATGATGACGATCCACAGCAGTAAAGGATTAGAATTTCCAGTCGTCTTTACCGCAGGACTCGGCAGGAACTTTAATATGATGGACTTAAACCAGTCCTATTTACTTGATAAAGAACTAGGGTTTGGAAGCAAGTACATCCATCCTGAACTGAGAATTAGTTATGCGACATTACCGCTTGTGGCGATGAAAAAAAAGATGAGAAAAGAGTTATTATCTGAAGAGCTGAGAGTCCTATATGTGGCACTCACAAGGGCTAAAGAAAAATTATTTCTGGTCGGCTCTGTCAAAAATCAGGTGAAAGCATTAAGTAAATGGCAAAATGCCGCAACCGGAGAAGAGTGGCTGCTTCCTGATTTTGAACGGTATCAATCAAAAACATACTTAGATTTCATTGGACCTGCCCTCATCCGTCATCAAGCGATGGCATCTGTTTTAGAAGAAGCAGGAGATGTTGTTCTTTCACATCCGTCTACATTCACTATCTCATTTACGCAAGCTTCTGATCTTTTAACGGAAGATATGTCACTTGAAAAGAAGGAGCAAGACGAGATTGTACAAGCATTGATGGATGGTCTGCCTGTTGAAGGATATGGTGATGCTGATGAGAAGGTGGCAGAGAGGCTCTCATGGAAATATCCGTATCTAGCGGCCTCGCAAGTCGGCACAAAGCAGTCAGTTTCCGAGATAAAAAGAATGAAAGAAATACAGGATGAGTACAGTGTTCCTTCTTCTATTCGAAAAGCTCGTGCAACATTGTATGACCGGCCGGCTTTCATGAAGAAAAAAACACTCACTGCCGCAGAGCAAGGCACCGCAATGCATACAGTGATGCAGCATATCCCGCTTCCTTCTGAGGAGCCTTATGATGAATCACAGATAGGACACTTGCTCGAATCTTTACAGCAGCGAGATTTGCTAACAGATGAGCAGATCCGGTCAATTAATCAAGAAGGAATTGCATCTTTCTTCTCTACTTCAATTGGCCAAAAACTGCTAAAAGCGGACTGGGTGAAACGAGAGGTGTCTTTTAGTATGGTGTTACCTGTTAAAGAGGTATACCGTCATATAGATACTGAGGGAGAGCCTGTTCTGATTCAAGGAATGATTGACTGTTTATTTGAAATAGATGGAAAGCTATATTTACTAGATTATAAAACTGATAGAGTACAAGGCAGATATACAGTTGACGCTGCTGAATCGATCTTGAAAAAGCGTTATGAAACCCAAATAGCATTATATGCAAAAGCTGTAGAGCGTTTGACAAACAGAACATTAGAGGAGAAAATTCTTTATTTCTTCGATGGGAATTTAGAAATCTCTTTATAAATGTATCGAAATGAGAGGTGAATCACATGAGGATTCTGCATACAGCGGATTGGCATTTAGGGAAAACCCTTGAAGGTCGAAGCCGGCTCGATGAGCAAGCACAGTTTTTAGATGAGCTGTATCAAATCGTGAAAGACGAACACATTGATGTCATTGTGATGGCCGGTGATGCCTTTGATACAGTGAATCCGCCTGCTAGAGCAGAGCAGCTTTTTTATGAAAGTCTATCTGCTTTATCTGATAAAGGAAAACGCCAGGTAGTGGTCATTTCAGGCAACCACGATAATCCGGATCGTTTATCAGCCGCATCTCCTTTAACAAATGATCAAGGGATTCATTTAATTGGATATCCGACAAATGACATCATCCGTGTCGATGTTTCTTCTGCGGATGAACGTTTATCCATTGCAGCACTCGCTTATCCGTCTGAGGCGAGGCTAAATGAGGTGCTGGCTGAAACATTCGAAGAGAAATTGCTTCGTGATCATTACAATTTAAAGATTCAACAAGCGTTTCAACATTTAAGTACTCAATTTCAACCGGATACGGTCAATATCGCAACAAGCCACATTTATGTGGCAGGAGGAAGTCAAACAGATTCAGAAAGACCGATTGAAGTAGGCGGCGCATATACCGTTGCGGCTGAAAGCCTGCCAGAATCCGCTTGCTATGTTGCACTTGGTCATTTGCACAGGCCGCAAACGATCAAACGTGCCAAAACGATTGCTCGTTATTCTGGATCACCTCTTGCTTATAGCTTTTCTGAATCAGGCTATGCCAAATCAGTCACAATTGTGGAGGCAAAACCGAATGAAAAAGCGAGCTGGAAAGAAGTGTTTTTATCAAGTGGAAAACCACTTATGAAATGGAAGGCGACTGAGGGACTGAGTCAAGTGTACGAGTGGCTGGATGAAAAACGGGATCTTCAGGCATGGATTGATCTAGAGATTCATTTAACAGATCAGCTCTCTATTGAAGAGATTCATCAACTCCGAAAGCAGCATAGTGGGTTTGTTCACATTCGTCCAAAATTCAAAGAACTACAGCAAATAGAAGAGCAAAAGCAAGTGGAAAAACTCTCGATCGAAGAGAGATTCGTGAAGTTTTATGAGCGCCAGACAGGTGGCGGTCTGCCTGATGAAAAAACAGTCAAACTGTTTTTAGAGCTAGCCAATGATATGCAAGAGGAGGAAGCGACTTGAAGCCGATTACGCTGACCATTAAAGGACTTCATAGCTTCAGAGAAGAACAAACAATTGACTTTAGCTCATTATGTGATGCGGGTGTGTTTGGCATATTTGGACCGACAGGAAGTGGAAAGTCGTCCATATTAGACGCTATGACACTGGCACTCTATGGCAAAGTGGAGCGTGCGTTAAATAATACACATGGTATTTTGAACCAAGCGGAAGAAAAGCTGTCGGTTTCCTTTACATTTGCTTTGCAAAAGGAACACCACATTTCTTATAAAGTCGAGCGTGCTTTCAAACGAGCGGATGAAATGAAAGTCAGAACGACTTTATGCCGCCTGATTGAAATCGGTGATACGCAGACAGTTCTCGCAGATAAAGCGAGTGAGGTGAATCGTAAAGTAGAAGAACTACTCGGATTAACCATTGATGATTTTACCCGTGCGGTCGTCTTACCTCAAGGGAAGTTTGCAGAATTTCTCTCCTTAAAAGGGGCAGACAGACGTCAAATGCTTCAGCGGTTGTTTAACTTGGAGAAATATGGGGATCAGCTCGTCAAGCGATTGCGTGCAAAGGCTCAAAAGCATTATGGACAAAAAAATGAACTGCTGGCTGAACTGAATGGTTTAGGAGAAGCTGGCCCAGAGGCGCTGGCAAAAGCAAAGGAAGCAGCAGAGCAGGCAAAGGCTATTTTTCATGAGAAAAAACAAGCGCGGGACGAAGCGCTCACTGCTTTTACAAAGGCGCAAACGATCTGGCAGTATCAAAAGGAACAAGAAGCTTACGAGACTGAACAAAACAAGCTGAATTTACTGGCACCATCAATAGAAGAGAAAAGGGCGAAGCTCCATATCGCAGAGCAGGCAGAGACGCTAAAGCCCTATGCGAATGCATTGACAAAGGCTGAAAAACAGCTTTCTCAAGCATCGAAAGAGAAGCAGGAAGCAGAAAAGCAGCTGCTGCATCAACGAACGATCTATGATCAAATGGCGCGGGAGTATGAGCAAGACCGGCAAAAGAAAATAGAGACAGAGCCAGACCTTCTCCAAAAGAAAGAGCAGCTGATTCAGCTAAAAGAAATTGAACGTAAAAAAGAGGCAGCTCTTCGGGAAAAGACGGGCATAGAGCGCCAAAAAAATGAAAAAGCGCAGCAGCTCCTCCAAAAGAAGAAAGAAGCGGAGAATCTCCAATCTCTATTAGAGCGTGCACTAACGAAACAAACACAGCTGAAGAATGAGCTGGAGCTGTTACAAGTTTCAGTGAAAGAACGCAAAAGTGTACAGGATGCTTTACGTTTAAGTGAAAATCTTGAAAGAATAAACTTTAGCATTCAAAAGGAAAAGCAAAAGCTGGAGGAGTTCAACAAGCGGGCCTTACAGACTTCAGAAGCATATGAAAGGCTTCAAAAGCAGCAAAACGACCATCATGAAAAAATAGACCAATCGTTTCAAGCAATTGAACACCTCTATTTTTATGTATGTGAACTCGAACGAGCTCTGACAGAATGGAGTCAAAAAGAACAACAACAGAAACTCGAAAAATTAAAGCAGCGAGATGCTGTAAGAGCGGCAGAATTAAGAAAAGAATTAGCAGCAGAGCTAGTAGATGGTGAGCCATGCCCGGTTTGTGGGTCGATTCATCATGATCCAAAGGCTTTGCAATCCAATGACCATGAAGAAACCGTGGCACAAGTCGATGAAGTCATTCAACGGATGGACAAAGAGCTCAAGCAGGCAGAGGATTATGGAAGAGACATGTATGCCGCAAAGCAGCTTCTCGAAACGCATGCCAATCAATTAGTGAAGCAATTCGCTTTCTTATCTCAGAAAGCCCCTGGAGCGGAAGTCGCTGCAGCAGTAGAAATGGTACAAAATTCGCAGTCTTTGCAGGATCTGATGCAAGAATGGAAAGGCATAAAGCAAGATATTCAAGAAGTTGAGCAGAAACGAGCTCGTTTAATGGATGAAACGCATGATCAATCAGCAGAGATGAGCAAAATGAAAGAGCAAATGACTTTTGAACAGCAGCGCATTGAAGAATTAGAAGTGCTGATCAAAGAGCTTCATGCTGAGCTTTCAGAGCAAACGACTCAATTTGAACAGACCTTCCCGCATCTTACATTGAATCAAGTACAAGAAATGCAAAAGCAAATCGATGAAAAGGACCAACAAGCGGAAGGCTATAAAGAACGAATTGAGAAAAGTATTTCGTTTTTGGAAGAAAAACAGCTAGCAAAAGAGCAGCTGCAGACAGTGATATACAATGTCGAGAAAGAACTTGATAAACTAGCGCATCAGTTAGAAAGTCAGCAGCAGCTTATCCAACAATATGAAATAGATTTAGGCCGATATCCATTAAAAGCTGCCTCTATTTCTGATGAACTTATAGAGGTTGAACACACCCTTTCTCTTCTTAATGAAAAAGAGCAGCAATCGTACAAGCAATTGCAGCACGCGCAGCAGTTGTTTAGTGAGGCGCAAAGTCATTTTTCAAGCAGTGAGCGTCAGCTTCAAGAGGCGAACAAGCGAAAACAAGAAACAGCAGCAGCTTGGGAAACAGCAGCAGAATCTTCTCCTTTTCATATGCCGCAGGAAATTGAGTCTGTTTCAATGGAACAAGCAGTACGTCAATCGGTCAAACAAGAAATTGAGGAATTTGAGGATAAAAGAAAGGAATGTGCCGCAAACTTAAAGCGAATTTCTGAATTATTGAAAGAAGAGTCTCTGGATGAAAAGCAGTGGATGGACATTCAGCACAGAAAAAAGGCAGCTGAAAAAGCATTGGAAGAAGCGACTGCAATGAGTGGGTCCGCACATGAACACCTGCGTGTGATGGAAGAGAATAATCAGCGCTTTGCAAGTATTCACGAACGATTGGAAGCACTGCAGCAAGAAATTGATCGCCTTGATAAACTGCAAACTGTTTTTAAAGGGAATACGTTTGTTGAATTTTTAGCAGAAGAACAGCTGGAAAGTGTCAGTCGTGATGCATCCGCCCGCTTAGGTATGTTGACGAGACAAAGATATGCGATTGAGGTCGACTCAGAAGGCGGCTTTGTTATGCGTGATGATGCAAATGGCGGTGTTAGGCGTCCCGTGTCCAGCTTGTCCGGCGGGGAAACCTTCTTGACATCACTGGCTCTTGCCCTTGCTCTTTCTGCACAAATTCAGCTGAGAGGTGAATTCCCGCTGCAATTCTTTTTCCTTGATGAAGGATTCGGTACGCTCGATCAAGACTTGCTTGATACGGTCATTACCGCATTAGAAAAGCTTCAGTCTCACAATTTAGCAGTTGGTGTTATTAGCCACGTGGAAGAATTGAAAATGAGGCTACCGAAGAAACTGATTGTCCATCCAGCAGATCCAAGCGGGAAAGGAACAACAGTCTCAATGGAATTAATGTAAAGTGAGGTGATGTCAGGATGGCAAAGCAAACGATTGGATTATGTGAGCTGTGCGGAAGACAAGAGGTCGTCCTTACGGAACATCACTTGACCCCAAGAGAAGAGGGCGGAGCCTTTCTACCGACTGCCTTCCTGTGCATCCCTTGCCATAAACAAGTACATGCTCTTTATACAAATCAGGAGCTTGCCGCACGTTTGAACACGCTTGATGCGCTTAGACAAGATGAAAAGCTTGTTCCGTACATCAAATGGATTCGAAAGCAGCCGGCAAGTAAGTTGGTCAAAACAAAGAAATCAAGACAACGTAGAAAGAAATAAACATAAAAAAGCGCTCCTCTAAGTGAAATGGATGTAGAGGAGCCGCTTTATGCATTGCCTACCATATTCTGATCGTTTAAGTCAGGATCCACATAGTTAGTGGCGCTAATGCCATTATTTAAAATCAAGAAATCTCCGGTATTCCCCGCTCCAGAGCCTAAAGCAGATTTTGAAGAACTTTTAGGCGAAAGATAAAATGAGTCACCGACGTTTACGACGCCCCCAGAAATCGAGTTAATGTAAATGGGTCCGACAATTGCTGGCATAATCGACATCCTTTATTCGAAGTCATATCACCATCATATGCGCAGGGAGGTCCAATTGTGAGTTTGGCGGATTTTCGTCGTTGTTGCTAAATAACTCTCGAATATGCTTTACTCGTGCAACGGCATTTATCCCGCACGTAGAGCCGATTTGATAGATAGAGGAGGAAGAGACCCCTTCTACATGAATTGACGAAACTTTAATGAGAGGCTTTTCATGATAAAAGGCCGTTCTAACTTTTCGTTCTGGCAGCATCAATGGGATTGGCTCATAATACACTTCAAATTCTTTTGCATCTAGGTTTTCGGCTTCATTTCCATAAAACAAACTAATCGTTCGCTGAACAGCTAACACCTTCACGTTCGGGCATAACTCTTGTGTATCACCAATTTGAACCACACTCGAAATCCCCACAGAATTCACCTTCGAGAACTTCACTTGAGATGTGCGCTTTATCATTATCGAGGGGATAGAGGAACAAACGGGCCAATAATTAATGATTCTGGCGGTGTATCGAAAATCGATGACAATTGTACATGGTCTGTGTCCCCGATAATAAATAGGGAAGAGGACGATACCCCAACTACTTTGATGCTTCCGGTTTCGATGTTGCGGTTGACGACTGTGAAATTCATCCGTTTTCCTCTCCTTTCGTTTCATTTGGAATATGGGCTAAAAAGTGTTCGATTGCCCGTTTGACATCATGTTTCACATATTCAGCAATTTGCTCGGAACGTTGAAGTGGTGTCATATCTTCCCTTTGTGGCAGCTGTCCCGCGTAATATTTGATTCTGCTGTCTATCTGTTTTCGAATGTCCTCAATGATATGGTGCTTGTTGCTTTCATCAAGCGAGCCTTCGTATCGCTGCTCTAGTTCTTCAAGAAGCTGTGGTGCTTCTTCATTTAAGAATGCATCGACAAGCTGGCGTGTTTGATTGAAAAATTGATCAGCCATTTCTTGCTGCATCATTCCAATTCCCGGGGTTGTTGTTTGACCCACTTCAAAATTTTGAACACTATTTGGATCAGATGGATTGAGGCCGATATTTAATGTGCCTTCCAGCCGCTCGATTTTCAGTTGATCAAATTGATAATCAATCCGTTCAATTGTTGTTGTCGGTTTATCTTTGATCATTTGCATTTCCTGCTGAAGCTCATTAAGCCTTTTTTCAAGCATCATGATTTGCTGTGTTTGCTTTTGAATGATGCCATACATTTGTGAAGCGTTGTTTTGATAGTCATACATATGCATACACCTCCGGGGATTGCAGATGAACTTATGTTGTTGGTGACTGAAGCGGTACAAAAGGTGTCGTGGTTGCGCCTTGAGATTCTGCAATGCCTTGTGTGCCTGCTGCGGCAGGTGCTGATTCTACGTAGCTTCCAGTGTTATACAAATTGGATAATGCCTTGATGGATCCAGCACTTCCGATTTGCAGAACGGATGAGTTACTCACAGACTCCACTCGTAAGTAATTAATTTGTATCGCTTGATTAATATAGAAGTTCAATGGATTCTCACTCCTTACAAGTTACCAACAAGCGGTTGATCAATGACATCACTATCATACGTATTTGTCACACTTTTATAGTTGCTAATGCGTAATTGATCACCAGTATTAAAACTGCCTGCGCCAGCAAACGTTTTAACCTGACTATTTGGAGAAATGGTGATGCAGTCTCCAACATGAACGACTCCGCTCGTTCCGACGGCATTTACTTTAAAGGCTCCAACAATAGCCGGCATAGCGGTGCACATCCTTTATAAAAATAAGGCACTTTGTTTTTGGGCGTTTCACCATAGCTTATGATGGGTCTTTTAATGTGTGATTGTCTTTTTGAAAGCTTTTGATGAGAGGAATGAGGTGTATGGTTTACCCTTTTTTAGAGCATTCATTCGAGGTGTATTTGATGCCTTTATTTAAAAGTGTGTCAAGCTCTTGACTGCACCTGATGGTTTCTTCGGCATTCATCCCGAATTTTTTTGCGGTCTCAATTAAATGTAATCTTTTTTGTTCAATTTCATAATTGATCATAACGGACGCCAACTCTCACATTTTTTATCAAATAGAAGGATATGGTTAGTATACCCTATTTTTCTATAAAAAAAGTTGTTTCGTCAATATGAGTAATAAAGTGACAAAATTCGAAAGCGTCCTTACGTGACATCTCTCTCTTTTCTTATTTCAGTCTGTAAATAACGTCGTCTTTTGTTGATATACTGCCGGATGACCTCTCGTTCTGATCGTAGAATGTCTTTTCGGTCTCTTGTATAAGGATCATCTCCAATTCGCTTCTCAATAGAAGCATGCCATTTCTCAATGATTGGACAAAGCTGGTCTTCTAAAAAATGTGTATCGAGTACGTGCTGGAAAAGCGTGTAATAGGCTCTCTTAAACGAAGGGATATCTAGTAATCTAGCAGTTAACGTATTAAAGCCGCTTACTGGAATATAATCAAACGCCATTTCTTCTCCATGAATGTCACGGCCCCATGTCGCATCATAATCCCAAGGAAGCACTTGGAATCTGCCTTGTTCATTCACATAAAGAGCGTAGTTATGGACAAAGCCGTCAAAGTTTTGTGTGCACACGACACCAATGAGCCAGCGGAAATACTGGGTCACATCTAGGTAATGCCCAATCTTTTCGGCAAATATGTCATCTTTCGCTGTGTTGAGAAAGTAAATAAATTCACTCAGCTGTTGATCATGTTGAGAACTCCCTGTTTTTTTCTCGTACCCGAGGAGAAGGTGTTTTTTTGGCTTTTTATCAAATGAACTCAAAAGGGAAAAGTTGGCGTCGTCATCGACTGCATAATAAATGCCGCCTTCTGAAAGCTCTCTTTTCTGAAAAAAGTGCTCATCGACGGATTCTATTTTTAAATAAATGCCTTCTTTTCTTCCGTTTATCGTGAGAAACACATGAGCCGCAGCAGGACTTAGCACCCCTATCTGCTCGAAGAAATAAAAGGACAGTCTGTTTCGGATAAACGAAGGGTCATTGTATTCTGCATTTAAATGAAAGATCGATTCGCCTTGTCTTTGCTTTGGCTTTCGATATTCAATTTGATAGGACTTTTTTTTCAGCTTTCTGATGTGAGACCCCCGATATGAAGCATAAATGTGTGATTTGATCTGGCCAGTTTTCAAAATGCCCTCAACAGGTTCGTCGTTCCATATGTCTTTTCTTAATTCAATCAGGTCCTTTGGATGAATCCAAATATCCATTTGCTTTAAAGGTTCTGTGGTCATGCGTTCATCCTCCTCCTTTGCTCTTCTTTACGATATGAAAATGAAGGAATGTCCTGTACCCGTTTGTTAGGTATTCATGGAGTTTTAAAAGAAAGGGGCATCCGCCAAGAACACTTGTCTATCAATTCTCGTAACATAAAGCAGAGAAGATAAACAGCTTGATCTGTTTGTTTTGTCAAAGTATAGACTGGGAGGGGAATCGTTCGTGAGCACATTTGATCATTCACATATTGAGCATGCAGTGGATTCACTTAAAAGTGAGGGGCGTGATCATCACTTAGATCGTGAACCAGAATCGAGACGTTCGCATAAGTCAGCTCGTTCTCGTCATTCAAGTCGCGGTCATTGGTTCTTTGGCGGTGGTGGACGCCGTAAATCATGCCGCAGTAAAAAAAGCTACAGAAGCTATCGTTCAAAGAAAAGTTATCGCTCGAAGAAAAGCATGAAGAGTAAAAAGTCATATAAAAGCAAAAAATCTTGCAGAAGCAAAAAGAGCGAACCGAAAAAATCATGTCGCAGCAAACACAGATCCCATCATAAGAAAAGCTGCCGCAAGTCACACCGCAGCAAATGCAGATCGCATCATAAGAAGAGCTGCCGCAAGTCACATCGCAGCAAGCACAGATCGCATCATAAGAAGAGTTGCCGCAAGTCACATCGCAGCAAGCACAGATCCCATCATAAGAAGAGCCACAAGTCGCGCCGCAGCCACTCTTGCAAAAGATGTGGAAAGAAAAAGCATTATTCCCGCAGCAGAGGAAATGTTGATCGTAAATGGGATCAAGGGAACATGTGGGAGTATCGCCGCTACCGCTAAACATCAGATCATCTTTTTTGAAACCCTTTTTAAAAGAGAGTATGATAAAAAAGGGTTTTTTTTATTTCATAGAGAAATAAAATGAGACATCACCACTTAGCGAAATGAAGATTGTGAGGGGAAGACATGAAGTTTTTTACAGGTGAGATACATAGCAGGATGTTTATTGGGGTAGTCATTGATGATGAATGGGTCATGGACGTCAAAAAGGCAGAAGCCAAATTATTCGAGCTAGAGACACTGCCGAACTCTTTAGCTGAATGTATTCATATGGGGGACAAGTTTGTTGAGCATGTCAAACAGCTCCTTGACTGGGCTGAGAAAAAAGAAGAAGACCGCGGTTCTTATGTTTATCCGCTGTCGGACGTGAAACTCCATGCGCCCATTCCAAAGCCAGCTAAAAACATTATGTGTGTTGGAAAGAATTATCAAGATCATGTCATGGAGATGGGAAGTGCAGCGGATATTCCTAAAGATGTGATGATCTTTACAAAGGCACCTACTTCAGTCGTTGGACATGAAGCGGATATCCTCCTTCATGAAGATGTGACGAGTGAACTGGATTATGAAGGGGAGCTTGCGATCGTGATGGGCAAATCGGGAAAGAATATTGCACCTGAAGAAGTCAAGGATTATCTATTTGGTTACACCATTTTAAATGACGTAACGGCAAGAGATTTACAGAAAAAACACAAACAATTTTTTATAGGGAAAAGCTTAGATACAACCTGCCCGATAGGACCTTATATTGTGCATAAGTCTGTAATCGAGGATCATAGCGCGCTTCATGTGGAAACAAAGGTTAACGGAGAGGTTCGCCAGTCTGCAAGTACAGAATTAATGATTTTCTCCATCGAGAACATTGTGTCTACTCTTTCAAAAGGGATGACACTAGAAGCTGGTGACATCATTGCAACGGGAACACCTTCTGGGGTTGGAAAAGGCTTTGAACCGCCTAAATTCTTAGCTTCAGGGGATCAAATCGATATTACGATTGAACCGATTGGAACGCTATCAAATCGCGTCAAATAAAGAGTAATATGACACAGGATTGTCGTTTTGTGTTCGACTTATTTCGTGGTACGATGAGAAGGTAATTGTTCTGATAAAGGGGGAAATAACAAATGGGAACGCATTTACATATTACAGCATGGGTGCTAGGAATTATTTTATTCTTCGTGGCCTTTGCTCTAGCAGGTAAAAACGACAAAGGTGCTAAAATTGTGCACATGATTGTCAGACTATTGTACTTGATCATTATCGCCACAGGCGTAGAGCTGTATGTTCGCACAGGAATGAAGATTCCAGGTTTCGGTGGCGAGTATATCGGTAAAATGATTCTCGGTATCCTTGTGATTGGCTTCATGGAAATGACTCTTGTACGCAAGAAAAAAGGAAAATCGGTGACTGGTGTATTGATTGGTTTTATCGTACTCGCGATCGTGACCATTCTTCTCGGTTTACGTCTGCCGATTGGTTTTCATATCTTTTAACAGAAAAAGGACATTGCTTATACGAAGCAGTGTCCTTTTTATATGCCATCAAACTGTGAAACCGACCGGTGACCGTCAGAAGTGGTCCATTCAAACCGAATTTGACCTGCAGTTGAGTCGTGGTGAGATTGAAGGGCAAGCGATTGTGTATCTGTCGAAAACTGAAAGAAAGTAACTCGTTGAAAAGAATGAAAGGAGGAGAAAACACAATCATAGACGGAAAAGCCAAGCTGCTCGATCTGTGCAATGATTTCATAAAAGACGTTTTCAGGAACAAACATGAGAAGGTCAAGCAAGCCTTTGGCGAGTGATGCCGTATATTGAATTTCTTCACCGCCTTGTACTTCTAACAGCTGTCCATTTTCATGAAGTATCATGGAACCGAGCAGCTCTCCTTTTATCCACCTATCATTCTCCTTCAAACAGATCATCGTGCTTTGAAGACTTTCTGGCAGCATGAGTTCTCCTTCTTCATCTTCAATCAGACAATGCCCATTTTCAATGAGTAAATACCCGCTACACCATCTTCGGCTACAGCGTTCAAGCTGCTTCATTCGTTTTTCCATTTGCAGACGCTCCTTTCCTCTTTCTTTTTCTTACCAAAACAAGCTTGTCCTATACGCCCGAGAAAAAAGGACAAATCAACTATCGAGGAGACGATGCATAAACTAAGAAAGGCTGAATGAGAACACTTGAGGAAAAACGGATGGGAGCTGATGATGATGTGTGGAATAACAGGCTGGGCAGACTTTAAAAAGCAGCTCATCCAACAGGATCATGTAATCAATCAAATGACAGATACATTATCTAAAAGAGGGCCAGACGATACAAATACGTGGAAAAGTGAGCACGTTCTATTTGGGCATAAAAGGTTAGCGGTTGTAGATGTAGAAGGCGGAAAACAGCCGATGACATATACACATCAAAACCATGCTTATACCGTTGTATATAATGGAGAGCTCTATAACACAGAGGATATAAGAAAGGAATTGTTAAAAAGGGGCCACCGCTTTCTTGGGCATTCTGATACAGAGGTACTTCTTCATGCCTACACAGAATGGAAGGAAGAGTGTGTGACCCATTTTAATGGTATTTTTGCATTTGTGATTTGGGATAGTGAGCGTGAATTATTATTTGCAGGGAGAGACCGGCTCGGCGTCAAGCCATTTTTCTATACAGAACGTCATCATTCCTTTTTATTTGGTTCAGAAATCAAAGCGCTTCTTGCTCACCCTGATATGAAAGCAAAAGTCGATCATGAGGGATTATCGGAGATTTTTGGTCTAGGACCATCTAGAACACCAGGCCAAGGAGTGTTTAAAGGGGTAAAAGAGCTGAGACCTGCTCATGCCTTGACCTATTCAAAAGACGGACTATGTGTGTGGAGATACTGGAATGTCCAAAGCAAGGCGCATACGGACTCACTTGATGACACCGCACAGCACGTCAAGGATCTCTTTACAGATGCCGTCACAAGGCAGCTTGTCTCTGATGTGCCTGTTTGTACATTTTTATCGGGTGGCGTCGATTCGAGTGCCATTACCGCCATTGCCGCTAAGCACTTTGAGAAAATAGGGAAAGCACCGCTTCATACGTATTCTGTTGACTACGAAGGGAATGATCAATTCTTTGAAGCAAGTCAGTTCCAGCCGAATGCAGATGGTCCATGGATTGACCGCATGACCAAGGCATTTCAAACGAATCATCACAGCTGCATCATTGGACAAAAGGATCTGGCTGCTTATTTAAAGGAAGCGGTTGAGGTCCGAGACTTACCGGGTATGGCAGATATTGATTCTTCCTTGCTTTGGTTCTGCCGAGAAATTAAAAAGGACTTTGTGGTCGGTTTGTCAGGTGAATGTGCGGATGAAATTTTTGGAGGCTATCCTTGGTTCCATTCGGCAAATGAAACGAATGGTTTTCCTTGGATGAGATCGACGGAAGCTAGAACGCAGCTCTTACAAGACTCGTGGCAAAAAAAGCTGTCACTAAGAGAATATGCACAAAGCAAATATGAAGAAACCGTGGCTGAAACGCCTCTTTTAGATGGAGAAACTGGAATAGATAAAGCACGGAGAGAACTTTTTTACTTAAATATGGTCTGGTTTATGACAACGCTGCTAGATCGAAAAGACCGGATGAGTATGGGGGCGAGTCTTGAGGTACGTGTGCCATTTGCGGACCATCGCCTTGTCGAATATGTATGGAATATTCCTTGGGAAATGAAAATGCATGGAAATCGTGAAAAAGGGGTTTTACGGAAAGCATTAGAGGGAATTTTACCGAATGAAGTGCTTTATCGCAAGAAGAGTCCTTACCCGAAAACACATCATCCAGCCTATACTCAGGCTGTAAAAGAGATGTTAACAGGTTGCCTTGCGCAAAAAGATTCTGTTCTCCATGAATTTCTAGATCCACATCAATTAAAGCAGTTGATTGAAACGGAAGGAGCATCCTTTCAAGTGCCTTGGTATGGCCAGCTCATGAAGGGCCCGCAATTAATCGCTCATCTGGCGCAGATTCATCACTGGTTTGAGACGTATCGAATTGATATAGAAGCGTAATAAAGGGCCGGCTTTCTTACATTTGTTGAAGGGAAGCCGGCTTTTTTTGATACATAACATGAGACAAATAGAGCACATCGAAAGTTGATCTAATCTTTCTAATTTGTATAATTAACTTAAAGTGAATTAATTTGGAGGAAAAAGGATAATGAAAATCATTGTGATCGGAGCAGGACCAGGGGGACTTGCGGCAGCTATGATGCTTCAAAGCAAAGGACACGATGTTCATGTTTACGAAAAACAGCCCTTTGTTGGCGGACGTAATTCTAAGTTTCAACTTGGTGATTTCACGTTTGATACAGGTCCTACCTTTCTCAGCATGATTCATATTGCAGAGGAGCTGTTCACCTTTGCTGGTAAAAATCTTTATGACTATATTGATGTGATCGAATTAAAAGAAATGTATAGATTGATTTTCCGAGACGATCAGCTAGATATGATACGAGATCGTGAAGAAATGTATAGACGGTTAGAAGCCTTTGCACCTGGAGAGGGAGAAGGGTATATACGATTTATGAACGATACGAAACGCAAAATGGATCGACTTACACCTATATTACAAAGTAAAATGGATCGTTTTCATCATTATTTGCGTCCGAAGGTGCTCAAAGCACTTCCGCAGCTTTCATTGAATAAGAGTTTATATGATGTACTGTCAGATTATTTCTCAAATGAATCAGTGAAATATGCCTTTACATTTCAATCAAAGTATTTAGGCATGTCACCGTGGGAATGCCCGGGTGCTTTTTCCATTCTATCATTTATGGAGCATGACACAGGTGTGTTCCATCCGAAGGGCGGGGTCAATCAGCTGTCAGAAGCGATGGCAAAAGCAGCGGTTGAAGCTGGAGCAACGATTCATTTGTCAGCCGGCGTCGAAAAGTTGCTGACAGAAGGCAGGAAAGTAAAGGGCATTCGCTTAGAATCGGGGGAAGAAATAGAGGCAGATGAGGTTGTCGTAAATGGAGATTTTGCACATGTAATGACAAAGCTTGTAGAGCCAGGACTTTTAAAGAAATATAGCGAGAAAAAATTAAAAAAGAAAAAATTCTCATGCTCGACCTTTATGCTTTATTTGGGATTAGATACCATATATGAGGAGCCCCATCATACTATCGTTTTTTCTGATGATTATGCGCAATTCGTCAAAGGCATTACGAAAACATATGAGCTGCCAGATGATCCATCTATTTATATTCAAAATGCTAGTGTCACAGATGACTCACTTGCGCCAAAAGGAAAGTCAGCTCTTTATGTATTAGCACCCGTTGCCAATAATCAAAGCAGCATTGACTGGGAAGCGCATCAAGATGAATTCAGAGAACTTGTACTGGATACACTGGAGCGAAAAACCGGTTTTAAGAATGTAAGGCAGCATATAGAAGTCGAGCGGATGATCACACCGAAGCAATGGGAGGAAGACCTTTACGTATACGAAGGAGCCACTTTTAACCTTGGTCACCAGCTGACGCAGATGATGGTTCTAAGGCCGCACAATGATTTTGATGAATTGGATCATTGCTGGCTTGTAGGAGGAGGAACGCATCCAGGAAGTGGACTGCCGACCATTTTAGAATCAGCACGTATCACGACAAATGCGATTCTTTCAAAAGAGAAACATACGCACAAAACATTGCCGCAAGAAGAAAAGGGGAGCGCCTCATGAAAAAACATATATTGATTGCAGGTGGCGGTATTGGCGGGATGATCTCGGCACTTTATTTAAAAAGAGCTGGACATGATGTGACGCTTGTCGAAAAAAATGAACGACTTGGCGGAAGACTTGCTTTTGTACGTGAGAAAGGATATAAAGTAGATGAAGGTCCGACCATTGTCCTACTTCCAGCTATGTTAAAAGGTATTTTACATGAGGTAGGAATTGACGAAGCATCTCTTGATCTTTTGCAGCTTGATCCGCTGTATACGATTCAATTTCAAGATGGAACCTCCTACACGAAGTATTCTGATGCACTTCGTCAGCTAGAGGAAATCAGACGTGTATTTCCAAAGGAAGATCAAGGATTCCTAAGGTTTATGGAAGAAATGACAGACCGGTTTCAAGAAGGACAGCAAGCCTTTTTAGAGAAATCATTTCATGAAAAGCGGACATTTTTTACAAAAGCAAATATGAAGATTTTAATGAAATTAAAGGCGTATCGCACGGTTCAAAGTGCTCTGAAAAAGTATTTCTCAGACGAACGCCTGCGAGATGCATATGCACTTCAAACCCTCTATGTCGGAGGAAATCCATATGAAGCATCTGCTATTTATTCGCTTGTTTCATATAGTGAGCACGCACATGGCATCTACTATTTAAAAGGCGGCTATGCGAGTTTAGTAGATATATTAGAAGAACAGCTCATGAAAATGGGTGTGCATGTGAGAAAAAATGCTGAAGTCACGGAGCTCGAGTTTGAGGGGAAACGCGTGGTTAAAGCAAAAGTCATTGACGACCAGATAGCAGCTGATGCTTTTGTCATCAACGGAGATTATCCGGCTGCGTTAAAACAGCTTAGTTTAGACGAACAAGATCGGCGAAAATACGTGCCATCTTCTGGCTGTGTGATGGTGTATGTTGGGTTAAACAAAATGTACCATGATGCGCCTGTTCACCAATTCTTTATGGGCGAACACTTTGAACAGCATATGAAAGAGGTTTTTCAAACGAAGACGATCCCTCAAGATCCGTCGTTTTATACATTTAATCCATCGATTATTGATCCATCTCTTGCCCCGGAAGGCTGTAGTGTTTTATATTTGCTGATTCCCGTTCCCTCAGGAGATCATATCAACTGGGAAGAGGAGACAGATTTTGTAGAGAAAATGGTGGATCGTCTTGAGAAAAGAGGCTTTCCGAGATTGCGAGAGTCGATTGTCTGGAAAAAAGTCAGAACACCAAATGATTCCTTGCGGGAAGGGTTGTTTGAAGGCGGCAGCTTTGGACTTGCGCCTAACTTATTTCAATCAGGTGTGTTCCGCCCGCAAGTGAAGGCAGCTGAGACCGATAATCTTTATGCGGTAGGTGCTTCCATCCATCCTGGTGGCGGAGTGCCGATCGTGATGCAAAGTGCGAAGCTGATGACATCTGTGCTGTTAAAAGATTTGAATGACAGAAAGGAAGTGAAACTAAGTGGTTGATGTACAAACAGCATTGAAATTGTGTGAGGAGACCATTCAAACCCATTCCAAAACGTTTTACCGTGCCTTTTCCATGCTGCCTAAAAAGAAACGACAGGCTGTATGGGCCGTGTATTCCTTTTGCCGAAGAGCAGATGATATTGTAGATGAGTCACCCTCGCCAAAAGAGGAGCTTGCCTCCTTTCGAGAGACGTTTGATCGATTTTTACAAGGTGAGGTAGATCGGAATGATCCGATGTGGGTAGCGCTGGAACATACATTTCAAGAGTTTCGTATGGATGAAGCACCGTTCCGTGACTTGCTCCAAGGTCAGGAGATGGATTTAGAGCAGCATCGATATGAAACGTTAGATGAACTGCTCATTTATTCCTACCATGTTGCTAGTACCGTTGGACTTATGCTGCTTCCTATTATTGCACCGCGTAAAAAAGAACAGCTAAAAGAAGCAGCGATTTCATTAGGAATTGCCATGCAGCTGACCAATATTCTTCGTGACATTGGCGAGGATAAGGCTGAAAGAGACCGCATTTATTTGCCAAAGCAAGTCATGGATCAATTCGGATATACAGAGCAAGAATTGCAAGAAGACATTGTCAATCAAGCATTTCAGCACGTATGGGAGTACATTGCCTTTGAGGCAGAGGCATACTACGAGGAGTTTTTTGACCATCTTCATGAATTCCCGCTTTATTCACGTATACCAGTGAAAGCAGCTGCTCACTTTTATAAAGCCATTTTAGATAAAACAAGAGAAAATGAATACCGCGTATTTACACAGCGATCATTTATTTCAAACCAAGAAAAAGCACTTATTTTAGAAGGTATTAAGTAAAAAGGACTGCACCCGCAGTCCTTTTTATGTGGATGAAAAGCGATATTCCGTCCAAACCCTTGAACGCCAACGCCTATACATAAAGATGCCTCTCACCCATTCATCCACGATAAAAGAAATCCAAATTCCAATGAGACCCATCTCAAGCTGTATGCCTAACAAGTAAGCGATCGGAAGCCCGATGCCCCACATTGAAATCATCGCCATATACACTGGAAACTTCGCGTCCCCGGCAGCCCGCAAGGAATTAATAATGACCATATTAAACGAACGGCCCGGTTCTAAAATAATGGTCAAAAGGAGGAGGGTGGCGGCTGTTTGAATGATCTCGCTGTTGCTAGTAAAGAAAGTAAGTAAATGCGTCGATGATAAAGATAAAGCAGTGGAAGAAAGAAGGGAGATGCCAATGGCCCAGTATAAACTTTTCATGCATCTGTGATAGGCAGCATCGAATTCCTTCGCCCCAATATGGCGTCCGATTAAAATTTGTGTCCCTTGGCTAATGGCTGCACCAAATAGCATAATGAACATCATGATATTTTGAGTATAAACCTTTGCTGCTAATGCCTGCGTCCCCATAAATGTAATAAACAGTGTAATAATCATTTGGGAGCCGTTATAAGAAAGCTGCTCTCCAGCAGAAGGAATCCCGATCTTTAGCAGCTTTTTTAAATATGTCCGCTGGATGTGAAACATCTTCTTTAGTGAAAAGCGTAATCCAATTCGGCGGCGTACAATGAGGATCATGGCCATTAATCCGATCAATCGAGCGAGTGAGGTTGAAAAAGCGACCCCCATGACACCTAATATAGGGAAGCCAAACGGACCGAAAATCACCAAATAGTTACCAGCAACATTTAGCAAGTTCATTCCGATGGTGACATACATCGTATCTCTTGTATATCCATAGCTTTTTAAAATAGCACTATACGTCATAATGAGCGCTTGAATAAAGGAAAGCAGCCCGACAATTTGTAAAAATACAGTCGCATCCGGCATGAGCTCACTTGATAGGCCCATCAGATGTAAGATGGGGACAGCTAATACAAACATGAGAAGACTAATAACAAAGCTAATCAAGAAATTGGTCCCTAGCGAGACATAGGCGACTTGAGCCGCTTCCTGCCTGCGGCTTGCTCCTAAAAGCTGCGCAATCACAATCGTCGTTCCAGTTGTAATGAAACTGAACATGACAATCAATAAATTCAACAGCTGATTGCTTACACCAACTGCGGCAACACTATTATCGGAATATTGGCTGAGCATGAGGGTATCAGCGCTTCCCATGAGCATATATAAAGAGATTTCAATAAAAATAGGCCAAGTTAATTCAAATAATGAAGGGTGGTTTTTCTTCCCCCTAGCTTGAACTTTTTGAATTGGCAGTGATTGAGGTTTCATCAATCAACCTCCTTTCGTATAAATCCGATTTATAGTGTACCTTGCATCGACTATAATAAGAAGAGATGAAACCGAAACTTATTGGAGAAATCCGACTTCATAAGGGGATGAATATGAATCGATTTATTACATTTACTGTACCGCCGTTTCCGGTTTATATCGTTTCTGGCAAAGGCGTATTTTATGAAGGAGAAAGACATATCTCTAGAACCTTTACCGTGTTTGATCTTCTTTATGTCACAAGAGGGCAGCTATGGATCACAGAAAACAGGGAGGCTCACCACGTAAAAGAAGGAGAATATATCATTCTCTCACCAGGCTTGTCACATGGCGGACACCTGCCATGCGAAGAAGAAACGCACTATGAGTGGCTTCATTTTTCGATTGATCCTTTTGATTTGACGAATCGGCCGAGAGAACACTGGTTTGATATGAAACAAAATCAAGCCACCTTTGAAAAGCCGGCAACATATGAATTTAGCCTGCCCCGTATAGGAAAAGTGAAGGGGAGAAATGTATTTGAAAAGCACCTTGCACAGATGCGGGCACTAAATGATGACGCGTCTGAATTGCCGCTGAAAAAACAGCTTCAGTTTGAAGAACTGCTCATTCATTTACAAAAAGAAGCATTTCATATTCCAAGTGCAAAGGAGAATGTCGCCTCAGAAGTGGTTCATTATCTTGAGCGTCACTTTATGAAGAAACTACAAATGGAAGAGCTGGCAGAGAAACTGCACTATCATCCTGATTACATGACAAGATGCATGCAGACGGTATATGGACTCACGCCAACCCAATACATCAATCGTCTCAAGGTCGAAAAAGCCAAAAGCATGCTTGCTTCAACGAATAATCAAATCGCAGCGATTGCTGAACAGGTAGGCATTGATGACCCTACTTATTTTTCTAAGCTGTTTCGTCAAAACGAAGGCATGACGCCTATCGAGTACCGTCATCTCGCAAAAAGAACGACAAAGTAAAGGAACGTGAACAGATGAAAAGGGAAAAGGAAAAGCTTGTGAGCATACGACCATTAAATGAAGCTGATTTAGAGATGGTATGGTATTTAAGATTCAAAGCACCAGACCAGTCCTATCGAAAGTGGAATGCCCCATATTTTCATGAACACGAAATCCCGCTTGCTGCATTTAAAAAACGATACTTACAGGATACATCCATTCCGCCAAAGCTATATGGTATTGAAATAGACGGCGAAATCAAAGGCACCGTGTCATATTATTGGGAGAATGAACGTACACGGTGGCTTGAATGCGGCATCCTCATTTATGATTCGCGTTTTTGGAGCGGTGGCGTTGGGACAAAGGCGTTAAGTCTATGGACAGATGAGTTATTTACACACATTGATATTCCTCGAATTGGTCTTACTACATGGTCGGGAAATGAACGAATGATGCGGTGCGCAGAGAAATGCGGATTTGTCCTTGAAGGAAGGCTGCGAAAGGTCCGTTACTATCAAGGAGAATATTATGATTCGATGCGCTATGGGATGCTGCGTGAGGAATGGAAAAGCCTTCTGCAATATTCAACAGAATAATTCCTTTTCTTTTTAGTACAAAAGTAGCTTATGATTGAATAATCTAAAAAAGAAGGGCGGCGAATGAGTTGCGTTGGATTACCGGATGGTTTGTGTCGATCATAGTGGGCGCTTACCTATTTGTAGATGCGCCTAAACAAGGAAAGAATAAATGGCTGTGGGCGATTTTAGGCCTTTTATTCGGGCTCTTTACATTTGGAATATACCTGATCAAAACAGGAAGAAAAGGATTGGGCTGGACGGTTCTGATCGTGTCCATTATCATCTATTCTATTTTCATTCTAGTCTATGTTTTTTATTTCTTATTGCTGATTATCGGATATTCAAACGCATAATAGAAAGCACGAGTGTACATAAGGAGGAGTTTGGACGTGAGACTTACAGGGTTATTCGTTTCACTTGCTGTTGCCATTTATTTATGGTTTGATGCGCCAAAGCATGATAAAGACAAATGGCTGTGGGCCATTTTAGGTATATTATTTAGTACGATCGTTCTCGGTATTTATTTGATCAAGACAGAGAGGAAGGGACTTGGCTGGACCATTCTTATTTTAACGATTTTGTTTTACCTCATGCTGCTCATCTCTGTTTTGATCGGTATCATTCTTTTTTATCAGGTAGGTCCTTCATGATGAAGGGCTTTTTTCTTTTACCTTTTGCGCCGGCACACCTGCAATCACAATTTTCTCCTCGTGGAAGGAACGGTTTACCACAGCATTTGCTCCAATTGAAATATGATCTGCAATATAGATATCCCCAAACAGCTTAGCACCTGGGCCGATCCACACATGATCCCCAATGGTTGGTACATCTTTTTCATGATGATTCTGACCAATATTCACCCCTTGATGAATATCACAAAATGCCCCAATTTTTGCATGCTTGTTCACAATTAAGAGACCCGTATGATTGATTCTAAGACCGGGGCCGAAGACACCAATCGGGATATCAAAACCAAGCTGCATGCCTTTCTTTTTATGTAAATAGCGATAAAGCCATTTGCGAATTGTAGCACCACTATTAGAATAGTATTCATATTTTCGTAAAATCCTTTGATATTTCCATATATCATCTCCAAACCGCTTAGGTCGTTTGCGCTTAATGGCTAATGCTTTCTTGTCCTGAGCTAAGTAGTGGTGAAGATCATGCTTTGTTAAAATCATCATATCCCTCTCCATCCCCTTTTGTTTCAGAGAAATTATACCATTATAACCATTTATATCAATTTAGAATGACGTTTCTTTTTTTCCTTTTCTACATCACTTTCATCCACTTTCCCATATAAAATAAGTGCTTTGTCATGAATAGAACAAAAGAACCAGGAAAAATGATTTGTAATTTTTTTCTACATTATTCCGTCTCACGCGTTTATTCTCCTTATAGCAGTAGAGGTTTGTCAAAATGACACGAAATTACTCGTTAAATAGAGAATATAGCATTCATATGCTTTTAGAATCATCTTTTTGAATACAATTGACTTTCATATCTCACATCCTCTAGGCTAGTAAATGAAAATGATAATCTTTATCAATTGGAGGAGTGTTTTATTATGTCCATCAAAACCGTTTCTAAAAATCAGCAATTTTTGGAGCAGCAAAGTCAAAGAGAATCGAATGCAAGGTCTTATCCGAGACGGTTCCCATTAGCCATGCAAAAAGCCGAAGGTATGATCGTGACAGATGCGGATGGTAGAGAGTTTTACGACTGTCTGGCAGGCGCAGGAACACTTGCACTTGGTCACAATCATCCAGTTGTTATAGATGCAATTGAACGTATGCTTCATGAAAAAAGACCATTGCATACGCTGGACATAACCTCAGAAATTAAAGAAGAATTTGTGAATGAAATTTTTTCTCACTTGCCAGAAGAGTTTGCAAAAAGAGCCAAAATTCAATTTTGTGGACCAACTGGTGGTGATGCCATAGAAGCAGCGATTAAATTAGTCAAAACAGCGACAGGGAATCGAAGCATTCTATCATTCCATGGTGCGTATCACGGTGCGACACATGCCACGATGTCATTAAGTGGGAATTTATCTCCGAAGGAAAGAGTGCAAGGGTTAATACCTGATGTTCATTTTATGCCTTACCCATATGAATATCGCTGCCCATTTGGCATTGGTGGGAGGGATTCGCACCGCATTTCAAGTTCGTATATTGAGCGCGTATTAAATGATCCTGAAAGTGGTATTCTTCCGCCAGCCGGCATGATCTTTGAAGCAGTGCAAGGCGAGGGGGGCTCCATTCCAGCATCGATTGAATGGATGAAAGAAATGAGAAGAATCACAAAAGAAAAAGGGATCCCACTCATTATTGATGAGGTTCAATCAGGCATCGGCCGAACAGGGAAGATGTTTGCCTTTGAACATGCAGGAATTGTACCTGACGTTATTGTGCTGTCAAAAGCCATTGGTGGAAGCCTGCCGCTTTCAGTGGTGATTTATGATCAAGATTTAGATCAATGGAATCCAGGTGCACATATCGGAACATTTAGAGGAAATCAAATGGCAATGGCTGCTGGAACCGCTACGCTTAAATTTATCAAAGAAAATAACCTGCTTGATCATGTAGAACGGTTAGGAGATCGTATGCAGGCGCATCTCAAAGACATCCAAAAACAAGTCCCTGCTCTCGGTGATGTTCGAGGAAGAGGTTTAATGATTGGCGTTGAAGTAGTCAATCCAAATGAGAAACAGGATGTTGACGGAAGCTATCCAGCGAATCCAGAGCTGGCCAGTCTTATTCAAAAGAATTGCTTCGACAAAGGGTTAATTGTGGAGACAGGAGGCCGTTTCGGAAGTGTCATTCGATTCCTGCCACCACTCATTATGACAGAAGAACAGCTTGAAAAAGTCATCGCTATTTTTAAAGAGGCCGTGTACGATGCAATCAACTAAGGCTTCAGTGGATTCATTATTTATTAATCAAAGCCAGCTTGGAAGAGAGTCCTTCCAAGCGGCTCTTCATACATCTATCGACAGCTTACTGGATCAATGGCAAAAAGACACAGGACCATATAGTGGAATATTGCCTGGGAAATTAGCGGCTAGTGTCGAATCACTATTTCGATTTCAACCGTCTGGTGAATCCATTGAATCTGTCTTTCAAGATATAAAAGAACATCTTTTGCCGCATTTGATTGATGTATCGCATCCTAAATGCTTGGCACATCTGCATTGTCCACCGCTCATTCCTGCACTTGCCGCAGAGGTGATGGTAAGTTCCTTTAACCAATCAATGGATTCCTTTGATCAAAGCGGTATTGCTTCTTTGGTTGAGGAAGAAATTCTCGAGTGGCTATGTGCGAAGTTTTCTTATGGCGGGCAAGCAGATGGGACATTTACAAGCGGTGGAACCCAATCTAACTACATGGGGCTGCTTCTGGCGAGAGATGCCTTTTGTGAAAACACATGGCAGTGGAATGTTCAGCAGAAAGGCTTACCAAGTGAATCTTACCGCCTGAGAATCCTTTGCTCAAAGAATGCTCACTTCACTGTGAAAAAATCTGCCTCCCAGTTAGGTTTAGGAGAACAGGCAGTCGTACTAGTCGAGACAGATGAGCATCATCGAATGGACCTCAATGATTTGAAAAAGAAGCTGGCTGAGTTGAAGGAGCAGAACTTGCTGCCTTTTGCGGTAGTAGCCACTTGCGGGACAACGGATTTTGGCAGTATTGACCCAGTTCGAGAGGTATATGACCTCGTCAAGCCATACGGTCTTTGGATTCACGCAGATGCTGCCTACGGCGGAGCACTTGTATTAAGCGAAACCTACCGTAAGAAGTTAGAAGGTATTGAGCTTGCTGATTCAATCACGATTGACTTTCACAAACAATTTTATCAGCCGATATCCTGCGGGGCATTTTTGCTAAAGGATAAGAGACATTTTGGTTTGATCAATTATCATGCCGATTATCTTAATCCAAAGGAAGACGAGCTCGATGGTATTCTACATCTCGTCAATAAATCTGTCCAAACGACGCGCCGGTTTGATGCTCTGAAATTACTTCTTTCTCTTCGTTTAATTGGAGAAGAAGGCTTTGGGGACATCATTGACCATACCATTCATTTTGCAAAGGATGTGGCTGCGCTTATTGAGAGAAATGATGACCTTGAAGTGATCAATCCTGAGCCAGAAATCAATGCAGTTGTGTTCCGGTTTAAGGACGACGACCAAGCAGATGACGTCAATAAAATCATTCATCGGACATTATTCAAAACAGGAACTGCTGTCATTGCAAAAACAGTGGTTAATGACCGAACATGCTTAAAATTCACTTTGTTAAATCCGAGAACGACAATCACACATATTGAGGAAATCCTTTCTGACATCGTTGATATCGGGATTGCTCATATTCAATCCGGGAGGGTACTACGTTGAGTCAATATAAACAAATGGCTGAAAATGCAACCATGCAAAGCTTTTTAAACTGTTTTTTACGCGAAACAGGAATCGATCGATCTGCTAAAAAAGAGGTGAGAGCAGATGGCTCGCTTGTCTTTATCGCAGAACTAGCAAAACAAGATCTAGAGCTTGTGATTCCGATCCGATATGTTTCATCTGTTGGCCGTCATCTCTTTGATTTTCCGATTCGCTTTCGCCCGCAAGGCAGTGAACAAGAGGGCGCAATCGTCGATTACACGACACTTGTTGCTTTATGTTCAAAGGAGCTTCTCATTGAATATGGCCGTACAGATGCAGAGGATGAATTCATGCTTCGCATCATTTTAAGCTGCCGAAATATTGAACGGTTCTTAAAGGAGCGAGAAAGTGATCGATCCGCTCTTTCTGAAGCCGATTTTGAGTATATCGAGGCTGAGCAGTCACTTCTACTTGGTCATTTAACGCATCCTACCCCAAAAAGCAGACAAGGAATGACAGAGGAGGAGGAAGCAATCTATTCTCCTGAGCTGAAAGGGACTTTCCAGCTTCATTACTTTAAAGCGCATCATTCGATTGTGCTTCAGGATTCGTCTATTACACAGTCTGCGGCTAGTCTCATGCTAGAGGAGCTCTTGCGCCAAGTGCCAGAAGAAAAAGAGAGACTGAATACGTTAGTAGAAAACGGAGAATATGTGCTCATTCCGATTCATCCGCTTCAAGTGAAGGTGGTCATGGAGAAAGCGTTCGTGAACCGTTATATAGAGGAAGGGAAACTCTCTTATTTAGGACCGATGGGATCTGAATACACAGCGACCTCATCTTTCAGAACCGTCTATCAAAAGGATTCTGCTTACATGCTCAAATTCTCTGTTCCTGTGAAAATTACAAACTCCTTACGTGTTAATAAACAAAAGGAACTGGATCGCGGTGTAGAGATGTCGCGCATTTTAAAAACAGAATTAGGCGTTTCTTTATACGACAAATTTTCTGGATTCCGGGTCATTGAAGATCCCGCCTATTTATCCATTCAAGGAGAAGAGGCGGAATCTGGCTTTGAAGTAGTCATTCGTCAAAATCCATTTTTACATCGTGAAAAAGGGGCAAGCTTAATTGCTGGATTGTGTCAGGATCATGCGTATGGTGGAAAATCGCGATTAGCAGGGATCATTCATGACCTTGCAGACGCAGAAGGTCGATCAACGAATGATGTAAGCCAAGATTGGTTTAAGCAATATTTAACCATTTCGTTAGAACCGATGCTTTGGCTGTTTGAAACGTATGGTCTTGCGCTTGAAGCCCATCAGCAAAACGCTGTTGTGCAAATGAAGGATGGTTACCCGCACACCTTCTATTATCGTGACAACCAAGGCTACTATTATAGTGAATCGAAAAAGGATAAACTCGCAAATCTTGTTCAAAACCTGAGCGTGAGAAGTGAAACGATTTGTGCAGATGAAGTAGCCGTTGAGAGACTGCGTTATTATTTCTTCTTTAATCATATATTTGGTCTTATTAACGGCTTTGGTACAGAAGGTCTGGCGAAAGAAGAAGACTTGCTCGCGCTTGTGAGAGACACATTGCTCGCTCATGAGGAAACATACGGTGCATCTGAACTGACAAACAGCCTACTTCGCTCAAAGGAACTCCCTTCAAAAGCGAATTTGCTGACACGGTTTGAAGATATGGATGAGCTGACAGGATCTCTGGAAACACAGTCTCGTTACACAGCTGTCTTGAATCCGCTCTTTTTACATAAGGAGGCGCTGATTGGATGAGGCATCGTATTCATTTTATTCGGGCTGAATATGAAAGGGACGTCCGGCTTGTCCACAAGTGGATGCAAGAGGAGTATGTTCACCCATTTTGGCATTTGAATATTCCGTTTCCTGCTTTTGAAAAGCATTTTTATCAGGCAATTCATGATCCGCATCAAACCCTTTATTTAGGCACAATTGATGGGACACCCATGAGTTATTTTGAGGCGTACAACGTCAAAGGTGACATCATTGAATCCTACTATGAGCCTTCTCCGCATGATCAAGGAATCCATCTATTAATAGGGGAGCCGGATTATGTGGGAAAAGGTTTTGCTGCTCCGCTGCTTCAGGCCATGACAGCATTCCAATTTGAGCAGAACAAACGAACAGAAAAAATCGTCGCTGAGCCGGATATTCGCAATGAAAAAATGATCCATGTATTTGAAAAATGCGGCTTTGAACGTGTAAAACCAGTCAAATTACCCGATAAAACCGGTCTTTTGATGTTTTGTGATCGAGAACGATTCGAAAGGAAGTATAACCATGACGCGGTTCAACAAGCAAAATAATGTAGTGGATGTAATAGGAATCGGCATTGGTCCGTTTAACTTAGGTCTTGCCGCATTATCTGAAGAGGTAAATGAAATTGACGCTTTGTTTTTTGAAAGAAGTGAAGCCTTTCATTGGCACCCAGGGATGCTTATTGAGGGGACAACACTGCAGGTTCCCTTTTTAGCGGACCTTGTCAGTATGGCAGATGTGAAAAGTAAATATAGCTTTCTTAACTACTTACAGGAACAAAACCGTTTGTATTCATTTTACTTTCTAGAGGATTTTCATATCCCGCGCAAGGAATATAGTCATTATTGCCGCTGGGTCGCAGACCAGTTAGACTCTTGCCGATTTGGCATGAATGTCGAATCTGTCTCATTGATCGAGAAAGCAGGAGAAAAGCGTTATGAAGTGCATGTTCGTCATGTGAAAGACAAAACGGTAGAGGTGTTTGAAAGTAAGCATCTCGTCTTAGGAATTGGTACACAGCCGGCGATACCAGCATCGCTCCAGCCAGCTTTAGGAGAGAAGGTTTTTCATTCCGCCGACTATTTAAAACGAAAAAAAGAAGGCTGTTTCAAAGGGAAATCTGTGACAGTGATCGGCTCTGGTCAAAGTGCGGCAGAAGTGTTCTATGATATTTTATCAGATGATGAGGCGAAGGATATTCACTGGTTCACACGCTCTAAAGGATTTTTCCCAATGGAATATTCAAACCTTGGTCTTGAATATTTCTCTCCAGATTATATTGATTTTTTTTATGAGCTTCCGCAAACAAAAAAGGATGCGTTGTTAAAGCAGCAGGACTTGCTGTATAAGGGCATCAGCTCTGCAATGATCCGTGATATTTATCATTTGCTATATGAACGTTCTGCCTGCGGAAAGCAGTTGAACACAGTGCTTCAAGCGATGACAGAGGTTAACTTGATTGAGGAAACATCTCGCGGCTTGTCTCTTTCATGCACGCAATGGGTCAAGGAGGATACCTTTACCCATGAGACAGATATTGTCGTGCTGGCGACGGGCTATCAATCGGTACTGCCCCCGTTTATCAACCCAATTTCTCATCACATTCAATGGGACGATCAAGGGCGGTTCCAAGTTGAACGTGAATATCGCTTGAAAACAAATACAATGGGTGAAAATGATATTTTTGTCCAAAATGCAGAGCTTCATACACATGGCGTTGGCGCTCCGGATTTAGGGCTTGGTGCTTACCGAAATAGTGTGATTATCAATGAACTTGCTCGTCAAACTGTGTATCCACTTTATCAAAAGCACGTCTTCCAGACATTTGGTACACATATGAACGTCAACACATTTGAAGCAATCAAAGGTTAAGGAGGATGAAGCGATGAGTGTACAAGATGAATTGAAAAAAGCGGTGAATCCTGCTGCTTGGAAAAAGGCAAACCAGCGAATGGTGGCAAAAATGCTGTCTGAATATATGTATGAGGATATGCTTCATCCCGTGCAGCTAGATCATAAGGATGGCATTGCTCAGTATGAATTAATCATTCACGAACAGAAGAAATATCGCTATCTTGCAAAACCTCGTTTGTTTGATAGTTTTGATACAATCGCTGAATCAATCGAGTGCTGTCAAGATGGAAAATGGTCAAAGGATGTCAGTGCAATCGTGTTTTTACTAGACATTCAGCCGCTCATTCCAATGTCTTCTGAGACAACAGGACATCTTATAAAAGAGCTTCACCATACCCTGTTAGCGGATGTCCATTTGCTTTCGAAAAAAGCACTTAGTGCGGATGAGTTAACAGATACTGATTATGCATGGATTGAAGGAGAGATGACAGGCCATCCTTGGATTGTGTATAACAAAGGACGCATTGGATTCAGTTACGATGACTACCTAGCCTATGCACCTGAAAGGCAAGAAAGTGTGCAGCTGTCTTGGATTGCTGTTCACCGGGACCTTGCGACATTCCATGCAGTCGATCATGAAAACTATGAGCAGGTAATCGCCAAAGAGTTAGATGAAGTCACGATCCGTCAATTTCACCGCGTGCTAAAGGATGAAGGATTGATTGCAGCTGATTATTATTTGATGCCTGTTCATAAGTGGCAGTGGACACACATGATTATTCAGCATTTCCCGGAAGATTTGGCGATGCGCCGGATTGTGTATGTAGGAGAGGGACTGGACCAATATATCCCGCAGCAGTCGATCAGAACCTTTACGAACATCTCAAATAAAGGCAAGCATCATATTAAACTGCCAATGAGTATTTTAAATACGCTTGTGTACCGGGGACTTCCGTCAGAACGGACAGTCATTGCTCCTCGTATTACAGCGCATATTAAAGGGATTGCGGACCAAGATTCATTTTTATCTGATGTTTGCCGCGTGATATTACCTGGTGAGAATGCAAGTATTAATGTCGATCATCCTTACTATAGCAAACTCCCTGGTGCGCCGTATCAATATCTTGAGATGCTCGGTGTGATTTTTAGAGAAAGCATTTACTCGTACTTAGATGAAGGAGAGACCCCTGTTACACTTGCGGCACTCACCTATGAGGATCATGAAGGTGAGCCATATGTGAAACAGCTGATTGAAAAATCAGGTCTCTCAGCTAAAGAGTGGATGGCGAAATTTTTCCATGTGGTCATGCCGCCGCTGCTGCATTTTATGTATCAATACGGCACCGTCTTTTCACCGCACGGACAAAATACGATTCTTGTGTTAAAAGATCATCAGCCTCATCGTTTGGCGATCAAAGATTTTGTTGACGATGTGAACATTAGTGATCAGCCGCTGCCTGAATTGGCTTCTCTAGGAGACGATTTAAAAGAAGTGCTGCGGAGTGAACCGCCGGAAGGCTTAGTGCAGTTTATCTTTACAGGATTGTTTATTTGCAACCTGCGTTACGTATCAAACGTGTTAGAGAACCATCAGCTATTAGATGAAGTGACACTTTGGAGCTTGCTTGCCGAAGAAATTCAGCAGTATCAAAAGCAATTCCCACAGCTGAAGGACCGTTTTGAACTATTTGATCTATTCCAGCCGAAGCTGACAAAGCTGTGCTTAAATCGTAATCGAATGATTGATTATGGGTATGGAGACGGAGATGACCGCCCGCATGCATCAGAGCATGGAAAGGTCACAAATGCACTCGCGCATGTTCTTTCGTCCACCTGTGAGAAGTAATAGAAAAGCTGTAGACACAAGTGTCTACAGCTTTTTATATATTACGAAAATGCTTGAGAGGCAAGGAAATAAAGAAGGGAGGGATCGTTCAGCTTTTCTTTTCCGCGAATCATCATAAAATGAGCTTTGTTTGTTTTCGTAAAACCTGCTTCAACAAGTGATTCATGGAGGCGCTCAGCTGTTTCTTCCTGCATATCTAAACGAATCGGACCCGAATAAGACGAAATGAGCGAACGAATCAGCGAGAGAGCTGTAAGTTCATCATTTGCAGCAAGCGGTCCAATCATTAAATTGGCAGGTGTTTTAACGCCAAACGCAAAGCCCGTTGTTTCATGATGTTTATTCTTTGCAATGATACGCTGCGCTGCCCGATTCATCCGGTTTTTTAAAAAGCTTGAACGATTTGTGCCCGCGGCTTTTTCATCAAGTGCTTCCATACACGGAAGGTGCGATTCATCGGCAGGAGACAGGTAAATGTCATCTGACACACGAAGCGGCTCTTGGTTGGGGTTTTGTGCTTTGTAAGTCGTAATGTAACCAGCCGTGTGAAATCCGATTTTTTCGTAAACAGGCCGCCCCTGAACAGTCGCGGTTAAAACGACTGGAATGCTTTCATCACATTGATCTAGCAGAGTGTCAATCATTTTCCTTGCAAGACCTAAGCCGCGATGTGTCCTAGATACAATGACGGCGCCAATTGATGCCATTCGTTCATATTGGAAAAGTCCTGCACATGAGATGACTTGTCCATCCGCCGTTGAAAAACCTGTGAAATACCCACTTGTTAAAAGAGATGTGAGCTCTTCCGCATTGTAATCAGGCCAGTCTACCTCTTGTGACAATGCGATAAGATCTGGTATGTCATCGAGTGTTAATGCTCGTTGAACAACGTTTGTCATGACATGCAACTCCTTCTTAGCTGAATTCATCTATGTGTATCGTACCATAAGAAGGTATACTGTAAAAATTGAAGTTTATCTAATCTTCCCATCAAAAAAGGACCTCCAATTTCGGAGGTCCTGCATTAATGAACATTAAAATATCGAGCTTCAGGATGAGAAACGACGATTGCTGAAACAGATGCTTCAGGTTCCATCATAAATCCTTCTGTCAGATGGATGCCGATTTTTTCAGGCTGAAGCAGCTTGAACAGCTTTTCTTGGTCTTCAAGATTTGGGCAAGCGGGATAACCAAAGGAATAGCGCTGCCCTTGATATTTCGCTTGGAATCGTTTTTCCATTGTGAAATCGACCGGGTCAGGGAAGCCCCATTTGTCACGAATCACTTGGTGGGTTCTTTCGGCTAATCCTTCTGCAAGCTCAAGCGCCAGAGCTTGAACCGCATGCATTTTTAAATAATCTCCTTCTTGCTTAAATTGCTGCGCGACTTCACGTATACGCGCTCCGGTTGTGACAGCAAATAAGGCAATATAATCTTTCTCCTTTTCACCGCTTCCCCGCACATAATCAGAAATGGAGCGATATGGAAGCTTCTCCTGTCTTGGGAATTGGAACGTTTCAATGATACGGTCAGGCGCTTTGGGATCATAAATATGCAGATCATTTCCGTTAGAACTGGCAGGATAAAATTGATAGACAAATGCAGGCGCAAACCAGTTTTTCTCTCTGCCTTCGTTTAGAAGATCTGTGACAAGCTGCTTTAATTCCAATGCTTTTGGATGCTGTTCGGCCAACAGCTTTTTCACCTTTCCTTTTAATCCAAGGTGGTGGCCAATGAGCATTTGTTCATTCACATAAGGCATAATGTGATGCAGGTCGATGTCTCTTACATAATGACGTGCCGTATTTTCTGGTGTGAAAATAGGTGCCTCAGGGAGTGCCGCACGTTTTTCTAGTAATTCAATGACAGCTTGTGGCTGCTTTGTTTCTTTCTCTTTGACAGGAGCCACAGGCTCTTCATCTGGCTTTATTTGAAACTGAAGAGGATTTGCTTTTAACTCATTGGCTAAAGATAAGCCGTCCATCGCATCTTTTGCGTAAAGGACCGGTCCGTCATAATGAGGCGAAATCTTCATTTTCGTAAATTTCCGAGAAAGTGCAGCACCGCCGACCAAAATGGGCACTGAAATATTCGCCTTTTGTAAATCCTGAGCGGTGAGGACCATTTGCTGGGCTGACTTCACGAGTAATCCTGATAATCCAATCATATCTGGCTTTTCTTTTTGCACAGCTTCGATCAATGTTTGCGGTGTCACCTTGATTCCGAGGTCGACCACTTGAAAGCCGTTATTACTCAAAATGATGTCGACAAGGTTTTTCCCAATATCATGGACATCTCCTTTTACAGTGGCAAGTAGAATTTTACCTTTCCCGCTTGCATGCTGCTTTTCCATATATTGTTCGAGATACGATACAGAAGCCTTCATGACCTCTGCCGATTGAAGCACTTCCGCCACAATCAGTTCGTTTTGATTAAAAAGACGACCAACCTCAGCCATTCCCTGCATTAACGGACCATTGATGATATGAAGTGGTGATTCAAATTGCTGTAGAGCAAGGGATAAATCATCGATAAGACCTTCTTTTGTTCCTTCGACGACATAGAGTGCCAGCCTTTCATCAAGTGATAAGGAGATCTTTGGTTTTTTCTCCGTTTTCTTTTTGCCGCGGTAAAATTGGGTGAATTCAGCAAGGGTTTGATCATTTGTTTCATAGAGCAACATTTCAGCGAGCTTGATTTCTTCCTTTGGAATAGAAGCGAAGCGTTCAAGCTTTTCTGTATTCACAATGGCGTAGTCAAGTCCTGCTTGGACGCAGTGATACAAGTAGACAGCATTCAAGATTTCTCTCCCAAGAGGCGGGAGTCCAAAAGACACGTTGCTGATGCCTAAAATCGTCAGACACTCAGGCAGTTTTTCCTTGATCATTTTGATGCCTTTGATCGTTTCTTCGGCAGCGCCAATATACTGCTCGTCTCCAGTCCCCACTGGAAAGACAAGTGGATCAAAAATGATGTCACTTGCGGGAATGCCATATTTCTTCGTTAATAGATCATGAGAGCGTACCGCAATCTCGAGCTTTCGTTCTGCTGTTACAGCCATCCCTGTTTCATCGATCGTGCCGACAACAAGTGCACCACCGTACAGCTTCACAAGTGGAAGAATTTCTTCAAAGCGTTCTTCGCCATCCTCAAGGTTAATAGAATTGATGATGGCTTTCCCTTGGGAATATGTCAGCGCCTTTTCGATCACGTGTTTATCCGTTGAATCAATGACAAAAGGGGCTTTGACTTTTTTCATAGCCTCTTGTAAAAAACCTTCCATGTCTGCCGCCTCATCGCGGTCTGGATCAGCGAGACACACATCAATCACGTGAGCACCGTTTTTTACCTGTGCACGAGCAACTTCTGACGCTTCTTCAAACTTTTGTTCCGCAATGAGTCGTTTGAATTTGCGTGAACCAATCACGTTGGTCCGTTCTCCTACAAAAAGAGGTCGCATTGATTCCTCATATAGTAGGGGCTCAATTCCTGATACAGTATGCTGAGACGATTCATGCGTGATGTGACGCGGCTGAATCGTGCGTACTTCATCTGACAATGCCTGTATATGTGCAGGTGTTGTTCCGCAGCAGCCGCCAACAATATTTAACCAGCCTTCCTTGGCAAAGGCGGAAATTTTTTTAGCAAGTGAAGCTGGGGATTCATGATATTGACCTTCTTCATCTGGGAGACCAGCATTTGGATAGCAGCTAACCGCTGACTTGGCGATGGAGGATAGCGTGCGGATATGGTCTGTCATAAATTCAGGACCCGTCGCACAGTTCAGACCGACACTCATCGGTTTCATATGCTCAAGAGAAATATAAAAGGCTTCAATATCCTGACCAGCAAGGGTCGTGCCCATCGGTTCAATCGTACCTGATACCATGAGAGGCAGCTCAATACCTGTCTGCTTGAAGGCTTCCTGAATGCCTTTGAAACCAGCTTTTACATTCAGCATGTCTTGACTTGTTTCTAAAAGAAGGGCATCACATTTGCCATCAATCAGGGCGCGTGCTTGCTCTTCATAGTTTCTGACGAGCTCATCGAAGGTTGTGCCGCCTGTCACAGATAATGTTTTCGTAGTGGGACCCATCGCACCTACAACAAATCGAGGCTGCTCCGGCGTGGAGAAACGGTCAGCTTCTTCCTTTGCCAGCTGGGCAGCCCGTGCATTGAGTTCATAGGCAAGGTGGCCAAGCCCGTATTCGTCAAGGACAAGCTTTGTAGCCCCGAACGTATTTGTTTCAATGAGATCGGCGCTTGCCTCAAGGTATTCTCTATGAATCGTGCGGATGATGTGAGGGGCTGTCACATTCAAATACTCGTTACAGCCCTCATACTCCTCGCCGCCAAAGTCTTCTGCTGTGAGATTGGCATTTTGAATCATGGTCCCCATTGCACCATCAAGGACGAGGATGCGTTTCTTCAGCTGTTCAGTGATAGTTGACATGGATGTTTGACTCCTTTTCTTTCTGATGAATGTAGGTGGTTAGTTCTGCTGTTAAGTCTGATCGAAGGAAAGGGGTAATTAAATAAATGCCATTAAACAATTCACAGGCTGTATCTAATAAAGAGCGGGCAATCGCTAAGCCTTCTGCTCGCTGCTTTTCTTTATCCTCACCAGCCCTCGCCATAATGTCACGAATGGAATCAGATAATTTGATGCCTGGAATTTCATGATGAATAAACTCCGCATTTCGACTGCTTGTTAACGGCATAATGCCAATATAAATCGGTTTATCTAAATGACGGCTCTCCTCATGAATTTTCACAAGCTGTTCCTCAGAATAAACAGGCTGTGAAATAAAATAATCAGCACCGTATTCGATTTTTTTCTCAAGACGTTTGACCGCTTTATCAATGTGACGAACATTCGGATTAAACGCGCCAGCTACTGAAAAATTGGTCTTTTTGCCAAGCGGTTTCCCTGAGAAAGAAAGGCCTTCGTTAAACTGCTTGATCAGCCGGATTAAATCAAAGGAGGTTAAATCATAAACCGACGTTGCACCTGGGAAATCCCCAATCTTAGAAGGATCGCCTGTAATGGCTAAAATATCAGTTAAACCAAGGGTGTCAAGACCCATCAAATGGGATTGAAGCCCAATTAAATTACGATCACGGCATGTGATATGGACGAGTGAACGCATATCAAGCTGCTGTTTCAATAATGCCCCGCAAGCCACATTGCTAATGCGCGGGGTTGCAAGAGAATTATCAGCTAATGTCAAGGCATCAATGCCTGCATTCTTTAACTCATTTGCCGCGACGAGAAATTTTTCGAAGTTCAGCTTCTTCGGCGGATCAAGCTCTACAATAATCGTCCGTTTTTTCGTAGCGAGCTCATCAAGACCTGGTTCAGTCCGCTGATCTTGAATCGAAATGATTTCTTCTTTTAAAACTTTCACTTCTTTTTCAGTGATCGGTGCTAAATCCTTGACCGCTTCAGCCATTGCTTGAATATGCTGAGGCGTTGTTCCGCAGCAGCCGCCGATAATACGTGCGCCTTGATTTCTAAATTCAAGTGCACTTTTTCGGAAATAATCGTTATCTGTATCATAGACGAGTCTGCCTTCTTCAAGAGAGGGAAGACTGCTGTTAGGATAGACTGATAAATGGGAATTTTCTAAAATTGGAACGCCTTCGAGTGCCTGAATCATATGATAAGGGCCCAGCCGGCAGTTGATGCCAACGACGTCTGCACCAAGAGAAGACAATTCAGATAAACTATCCTTGAGCGGTGTTCCATCCTGCAACACACCTTGTTCATGCATGGAGACGTTCATGACAATTGGGAGAGTCGTTTCTTTACGTGCAATTTGGAGAACGGCCTTCGCTTCTTCCATGTCATAATACGTTTCTAGCAATAATCCATCAGGCTGCTCGTTTAATAGAATGTATAGCTGCTCTCTAAAGCTTCGTTTAATTTCTTCAATCGTGTAGGCATTTTTGTTAAACGTTCGAATACCGCCGATCGTTCCAAGGACATAAGCGGAGCCTGCGGCTGCTTTTGCGATTTGTACCGCCTTTGTATTGATACGCTTTGTTTCTTCCTCTAAGCCGTAGCGGGATAGTTTAATATAATTTGCGCCGTACGTATTTGTTTGAATGATGTCTGCACCAGCCTGCACATATGCTTCGTGCACGCGCTTTACCTCATCTTCTTTCGATAAATTTAATTCTTCAAAGCAGCGGTCAATGCCGTAAGAGTATAAAAGTGTTCCCATTGCACCGTCAGCAATCAGTACGCGGTTTTGTAAATCTTGTAATAGGCCCATTGGTTTCCTCCTTATTTCTATGTAACAAAAAAAGCCTTCTGATAAGAAGAAGACTTTTTGGCTGTATCGTTATTCTTCTTCTTATCTTCCAAGCAGTTGCTTGCTGGATTTAGCACCTTGGTCATAGAAAATATTTTTCTACTACACCGGTTGCTGAGGCTTCACAGGGCCAGTCCCTCTGCCTCTCTTGATAAGAAAGCGATATGAACATGTCAATGAATTGAACTTCCATCCACTGTATCGAAAAAATCGGAAATAATCAATGGAAAATTTGAAATTTATCGAAAATTTATAAATTGAACGTCAATCGGTAAATCTGCCTTGCGCATAAGAGAGATAACCTCTTGTAAATCATCTTTATTTTTCCCTGTTACACGCACTTGGTCATCTTGAAATTGTGACTTCACTTTGATGCCAGATTGCTTAATGAGTGCATTGATCTTTTTAGCGTTGTCTTGATCAATTCCGCTGATCAGCTTCGCGCGCTGGCGCACTGTTCCGCCAAGGGCATGCTCAGTTTTTCCGTAATCGATGTTTTTAGTTGGAACGTTTCGTTTAATCAGCTTTGACACAAGGACATCTTTTAGCTGCTCCAGCTTGAAGTCATCATCAGAGATGAGAACGAGCTCTTCTTTTTCAAGAGAAATATCACTTTTACTTCCTTTAAAATCATAACGGTTTTTAATTTCCTTGAGCGCTGCTTGAACGGCGTTTTGCACCTCTGGCAGTTCCACCTTCGATACAATGTCAAATGAGCTTTCTTTTGCCATAACACATGACCTCCATGTATAGATATTGCGTTTATTTTATCATGCAACGTGGAGAAGAAGAAACTTTATCGAAGAGACGAGTCAAAGAGTTCTGCCAGTAGCGGTATAAATCGTGTTCGGTTTGTCCACTTTAGCTAACAGAACTAGAGATGTTCATGTGAGGAGAAGTATAGTAGAATAAAGTGAATCAAAAGATGAACGAACGCTCTTTTAAGAGCAGATAGGAAGGAAGAGAACATGAGACCAGGTGAGCAACTGACCTTGCAAATAGAGAACGAGATGGAATACGGTTACTTTTTGACAGATGGTGAAGATTCGGTCCTTTTGCACCGCAGTGAAATGACAGAAGATATTGGTGACCAGGATGAAGTAGAGGTCTACTTATACGTAGATCATGAAGAAAGACTAGCTGCGACGATGAAAATACCTACAATCAATGCGCATACATATGGCTGGGTAGAAGTCGTAGACGTCGTAGAAGACATGGGTGCATTTGTGGATGTCGGGCTTTCAAAGGATGCACTTGTTGCAACAGAACATCTACCGCCTTTTGAGGAAGCATGGCCGAAAAAAGGAGACAAACTTTACTGTATGCTGAAAGTCACAAGCTACGGCAGAATGTTCGCAAAGCCAGCCACTGAAGATGTGATCAGTGAATTGTTTACTGAGGCATCTGAAACCTTAATGAACAAAGAAATCACTGGAACGATTTACCGCTTAATTGCGACAGGCTCGTTTATGCTGACAGATACAGGCGTGCGAGGGTTTATCCACCGTACGGAACGAAAGGAAGAACCAAGATTAGGATCGACCGTGACAGGACGCGTCATTGCAGTGAAAGAGGATGGAACTGTAAACGTGTCTCTGCTTCCTAGAAAACAGGAAGCGTTATCTGTCGATGCAGAAGAAATCTTAACCTATATGCGAACGAGAAATGGCGCTATGCCTTATGGAGACAAAAGTGATCCAGAAGACATCCGCGAACGATTCCAAATGAGCAAGGCAGCCTTTAAACGAGCATTAGGTCATTTGATGAAAAACGGCCTAGTCTACCAAAAAGAGGGCTGGACATACGAGAAAAAATGAGCAGCGTGAAAGAGAACTCTAACCTCATGGGTTTTCACATTACACTGAAATGAAGAAAAAGGGATAAAATCATGATGATTTTATCCCTTTTTTTATATTTGTTATAAATAATGGTTTTTTTCAGTGAAAAAAGTCATAAAAAATCTGGAAAACCTTCACATAATCATTGAAACAACGCCTCTCAAATCCGATAAGAAAGGAGTAAGGATGATAAAAGGAGTGTGTGTTTGGATGAAAGTGAAAATTTCATTACTTCTGTTGGTAGCCATGCTTATGGTGTTAGCTGCATGCAGCAATCAACAAGGGAAACCACCAGCATCAAATGCGAAGCATATTGGCGTTATGCTCACAGATGATGGTCTTGGTGATCAATCATTTAACGATTCGTCATTTAAAGGATTAGAAAAAGCACGTGATGACCTAGGAATTGAATTTGATTATAGAGAAATTGCAGAAACCGATACATATGAAAAAGGGCTGACCGAGCTCGTAAAAGCTGGCAATGACCTCGTCATCGGGGTAGGCTTTAGTATGCAAGAAGACTTAGAAAAAGTCGCAAAGAAATATCCGAAGAAGCAGTTCTTGCTCATTGATGCTGTATCTGAGCTAAAAAACGTAACCTCCGTGACGTTTAAAGAAGAGCAGGGCAGCTATTTAGCAGGCGCACTTGCTGCGATGACAACGAAAAGTGATGTCATTGGATTTGTTGGCGGTGTCGATGCGGATGTGATTCATCGTTTTGAAAAGGGGTTCCAAAAAGGCGCCAAATCAGTGAATCCGAAAATTAAGATCTTATCCACCTATGCCAATACGTTTAGTGATGCGGGCAAAGGCAGTAAAATAGCCAAAGACATGATCAAAAAGAAAGCAGATGTTTTATATGCCGCAGCAGGCTATACAGGTGTTGGTGTATTAAAAGAAGCACAATCAGAGGGCAAGTATGCCATTGGTGTAGATAGTGATCAGTACTACACCGCTGAAAAAGCGGTGATTTCGTCCATGGTAAAAAATGTCGACGAAGTGGTCTATCAATTCAGCGAACAGCTCGTCAAGAGCAACAAAATCAAAAATGGGCATGTTATTTACGACTTAAGCAATGACGGAATCGATATGGCAAGAATTCGGGTGCTGAAGAATGCTGAAGCATTGACCAAAAAAGTAAATGAACTGAAGCAGAAATTGCTAAAAGAAGAGGGGGACGCATCATGAGCTTGCGCATCAAAATTTTACTCAACTCACTCGTCTCACTTCTTTTAGCAGTTGGCGTCATCGCCTTTATCATAGTGAGTATGACAAAGATCCAATCATCAAATGAAACAGAAGTTCAAACCTTATTAAACGTTCAAAAAACAAAAGCAAGCTTTGAAAGTGTCGAACAAGCCATGACCAATTACTCAATGACACTGTCTGATGAACAGCTAGAAGTTGTTCAAACCGATATTTCTACAGCAAAAAAACAGCTGCAATCGTTAAACAAAAACGCAGGTAATATGAGCAAAGATGCATTAACAAGGTTAAATGCAAAATATGATACGTGGACCAAGGAAGCGAATGGTGCCATTGGTGAAAAAAATGCATCCGATGCAAGACGGGTAGCAGCAAGAATTGATGGCGTCTTAAACGACGTGCATACAATGAATAAAAGAGCGGAAGAAGCGTATAAACAAAATCTAGAGAATACAGCGGATAATGTGCAATGGATCATCACAAGTGCACTCGTCGCAGCCCTTACACTGATTGTCATTGCTGTCTTTTTAAATATTGGATTAACAAGATCCATCGTGACACCGATTAAATCACTTTCCTACAGAGCGAAGCAGATTGCAGAAGGCAACCTTGCTGTCGAGCGGATGGACATTCAGCGTAAGGATGAAATCGGCGGCTTGAATGAATCCTTTAATCAAATGACAGATCAGCTGATTAGTTTGATTAAAGAAATCAGTAATGTCTCAAGTCAAGTAGAGACATTCTCGATCCAGTTAGATGATGAAAACAAAAAGCTGATGGAATCTGCAAATCAAGTTTCTGTCTCGACAGACGAAATGGCAAATGGGTCACAAGCCATTTCAGAGGATCTCCAGCATGGCGTCAGCTTGATTGAAAAGATGGATCAACATGGACGTAAAAATTCCGAACGTTCACAAACAGTCATCCAAAGTACAGAGGATGCGATAGAAGCAGTAGAAAGTGGAAAGCACACGTTAACAGAAACCAAAACGGCGATTGAAAAAAACACACATGCCACAAGACAAATCGAACAGTCGGCAGGAGAATTCACGCAATATGCCAGCGGGATCTCGGCTATGGCCAAAACAGTTTCTGACATTGCGGATCAGACAAACTTACTTTCGCTAAATGCGGCGATCGAAGCGGCAAGAGCAGGTGAGGCTGGAAAAGGCTTTGCCGTTGTCGCAGATGAAATTCGTAAGCTTGCCGACGAATCATCTAACGCTACAAGACAAATCTTTGATATGGTCAGTCATATTGAAAGAGGCATTCAATCCATTAGTCAAACTGTTAAAGAAGGAGTCAAACTTTCACTTCAGCAGCAGGATGCGATGGACAAAACCTCACACTCCTTTGAAGATATAGAAACAAAAGCGCAGCACATTAAACAAGAAATGGCGGTCTTAAATGACCAAATTGTTCAATCAACAGAGCTTGGCGGACAAGTGCTCAACTCGATTGAAAATATTAGTGCGGTTGTAGAAGAAACAGCAGCTGGCAGTGAAGAAATTTCTGCCTCTGCCAATGAACAGCTGCAATCATTCCATCAAATGAACAAACAAGTAGAAGAACTCATGAGTATGACGGCAAGGCTAAATGAAACCGTCCACCGTTTTAAACTTTCATAAGTCATAAGAAAAGCACCCTTCCCGTGATGTGTCAGGGAAGGGTGCTTTTTATGATGGTTTGCCTGTAAAGAAGATGGCAAGCGTGCCTGGTCCTGAATGGGACCCAACAGCTGCGCCGACAATCTGAATATCAATTTCCTTTGGATGAAATTCGGCTTCAATCAATTCTCTCATGTCTTCTGCAAGTGCAGGATCATCACCATGACTAATGCCAACAGTTTGATTTGACCAATCCGTTCCACGTTCTTTCATCAGTTCAATAATGCGTTTCAACAGCTTTTTACGTCCGCGGATTTTCTCAAGGGGGATGAGCTTTCCGTCCTCGACGTGTAAAATGGGCTTAATACTCAATAAACCACCAACAAATGCGGACGCTTTACTGATTCTTCCGCCTCTTGCTAAATACGATAAATCGTCTACAGTAAAAATATGTTGTAAAGATTCGCAAAAATGCTTTACAGACGTTTCAATTTCTTGTATTGTATTTCCGTCAATGGCAAGTGATTGAGCGTGTTTGACAGCAAGCCCATAGCCGAGTGAAGCACATTTAGAATCAATGATTCGTAAATCAAAATCAGGGTATTCTTCCTTCACTTCGTTTGCCATCATCACAGCCGTTTGGTATGTACCGGAAAGCTCTGATGAAAAGGCAACATAGATTGCAGATGTATGGTTTTGTGCGAGAGAAACAAAGGCTTCTTTGATTCGGTTTGGTGAAGCTTGTGACGTTTTTGGGCTGGCGCCTTGTCTCATCGCATCAAATACTTGTTTTGGTTCAATGGTGATCAAATCTTCAAATTCCTCTTCGCCAAGCAATACACGGAGCGGAATAAGCGTCATGTTATGTTCATCATAATAAGAAAGAGGCAGATCAGCAGCACTGTCTGCTATGATATGAACAGTCATCAAAATCCCTTCTTTCTAAAAAAATCAGCCATATTTTGCAACTTTTTAGCCTAACTATATCACAGAAATCACTTTTTCGTGTTCAAATTCTAAATTTTAGGGAAAACCATAGAGAGAATGGTAAGTGGAGGAATGACAATATGTTCATCGGAGAAGCAAAAAAACTCATTGTCGTCGTCATTGGTGCACTGCTCAATGCGATTGGACTGAATCTATTCTTAATCCCAGCTGATGTATACGCGAGCGGGTTTACAGGGGTAGCCCAGCTGTTATCCAGCTTAATGGATCAATATGCCCCATTTTATGTATCCACAGGAATTCTATTATTTATTTTAAATATTCCAGTCGGCATTTTAGGCTGGATGAAAGTGGGCCGTTCCTTTACGTTTTACAGCATCATCAGTGTTGCCCTGACGACCATTTTCCTCGGCATCTTACCAGAAACGAGTGTTTCACATGATATTTTACTAAATGCTGTGTTTGGCGGCGTGATATCTGCAGTAGGGATTGGGATCACGCTCAAATTTGGGGCATCGACAGGCGGACTCGACATCATAGCCATGATCTTGGCGAAGTGGAAGGATAAACCAGTCGGTACGTATTTCTTCATTTTAAATGGTATCATCATTTTTACAGCAGGATTATTACAAGGTTGGGAGAAAGCATTATATACCCTTGTCACATTATATGTGACCACAAGGGTCATTGATGCCATCCATACAAGACATGAGAAGCTGACCGCGATGATTGTGACAAAGAAGGCTGATGAAATTAAGGAAGCCATTTATGGAAAAATGGTCAGAGGCATTACGACGGTACCTGCAAAGGGGGCTTTTACCAACGAGCCAAAAGAAATGATGGTGATCGTCATTACAAGGTATGAGCTGTATGAACTTGAACAAATTATTAAAGAAGTCGATCCAAAAGCTTTTACAAATATTGTGCAAACAACTAATATTCTTGGATTTTTCAGACGAGATTAAAAGGTGGGTAGCGTATGAAAAAAGGGTTGGTGCTTCTTCTCGTTGTATTGATTTTAACCGCTTGTGGACAACAAAAAAAGGATGAACCAGACAAGGAGGTATCCGGTCAAATGGGAGAAAAAACGGTTGTACTCACAGTAGACCCCGTCCAGAAAGGTTCTTCGGTTCAATTTAACATGTCACTGAAAAATGAATCAGATCGAGATATTGAATTTACCTTTAACACAAGCCAAAAATTCGAGCTCAGTGTGTATGACGAAAACGGAAATGAACAATACCGCTATTCAAAAGACCGTATGTTCACTCAGGCCATCCAATCGTTTGTGCTAAAGAAAGGCGAAGCCTATGATTTTCAAGATACGTGGTCAAATGGTGTCAAGCCGGGAACGTATGAAGCGGTCGTCACATTTAAAGGAAAAGCAGAAGGGCTGAAGCAAATCACGGAAAAGAAAACATTCCAAGTGAAATAAGTGCTTTCAGCTTCATGAGAATCAGAAAAAGCTGTCCTTAATGGACAGCTTCTTTTATGTTAGAGATCATCGAGCAAGTCTTGGAAGGTGTGTAGCTGGTTTCTTTCTGCATCTGTCGAATTGGCAAATGCAGAAGATACGGCATTTTTGGCTCGTTTGACCGCCTGTTGACGCTCTAACCCAGATGAAAATGAAGAAGTAAGGGCTTCTTCAGTAAATGATTTGGCTTGATCAAAAAGTTCGTTTCTCACAATGAACCTCCAGAAGCATCAGTCTTCATATTTTCTTTGTCTGACACTTCTTCAAGTGTAGAACGATAAGGAAAACGTGCATCATGCAGACTGACTGAATCTTTACCTTGTTGTATAAAGCGTTTCGATTTGCTTCTTTTACCCATTCGGAATCCGCCCCTTTACACAAGCTGACAGGACAACCTGTCTAACGGTAGTATGCCCGCTTCCATCTGCTATGTATGAATGGAAAAATTAAAGCGAGAAGTAATTCGTTAGAAACTTTGCAATCCCATCTTGTTCATTCGTATCAGTGACTTCATTTGAGACACGTTTCACGGCATCAATTCCGTTGCCCATTGCCACACCGCATCCGGCAAATTCAAGCATTTCTAAATCATTGTCTTCATCTCCGAATGCCACAATCCGCTCCTGTGGAACGCCGTAATAATCACTGATCTTTTGCAGTCCAACGGCCTTGTTCATGCCTGTTTTAATGATCTCAATCACGTGCCACGGGGCAGCCCATCGCCTATGATCAATCACTTCTGCATGAACATCTGATAAATAGCTTCGAATAGCTCCAACGTCCTCTTCTTTTGCGTGAATTAACACGCTCGTCACATTCTCTCCAAGGTTGTCCCGAAGGTCTCCAACAGTCACTTTATTTGCATTCATATTAAATATATCAATGAGTTTCTCATCATGATAATGGAAATACAAATCGTCTAACACTTCAGCTAGCACATTGTGTACTTTATACTCCTCACTAATGTCTACAAGCTGTTTAACGACTTGAAGATCAAGTGACGTATGAAATCTGCCCCATTTTTCATCAAGAGGATGATGGACAAACGCTCCATTAAAATTCACAATGGGTGAATCAAGCTGTAATTGCTGATAATAAGGAGAGCTGGAACGAAATGGCCGGCCGGTTGAAATACAGACATGATGCCCGCTGTCTTTCACTTTTTGAATGACGTCAAGTGTATGCGCAGAGATGGTTTTATCATCTTTTAATAACGTGCCATCCAGGTCAAGTGCGATTAGATAAGGTTTAGTCTCCATAAAATCTCCTTTGATCTGTAAGTGATAGGAGGCAGTTCGTGCGGCGCCTCTACCTATAGTGTATCTTTATCACATCTTTGTTGTCTACATGTTAAAATAAACAAAGACGGGAATGATAAAGGAGGATTCATAGGTTGTGATCACCATTGATGAGCAAATTACGCGCGATATTCCATTTTTACATATCGTAAAAGCTGAAAATAAAGACAAACCGCTGCCGCTTGTATTTTTTATACACGGATTTACAAGTGCACGCGAGCACAATTTACACTTCGCCTTTCATTTGGCGGAAAAAGGCATGAGAGTCATTTTGCCTGACTGTGCTTATCATGGTGTAAGATCAGAAAACCTCAGCTTAGAGGAACTGGCGTCAAGGTTCTGGGAAATTGTCCTGAACGAAATACGTGAAATCGATATACTCAAAACATACTTTCAAGAAAAACATTTGATTGAAGCCGATCTGATCGGTGTTGCAGGTACTTCCATGGGCGGCATCACGACCTTTGGTGCACTCGCAAAACATGATTGGATTAAAGCGGCAGTCAGCTTGATGGGCAGTCCGAAATATACGACATTCCTACAAGCACAAATTATGGACATGCGGCACAAAGGGTTGATGAAAGAGATTACAGACGAAGAGGTTCATCAGCAATTAGACGCGCTGCGTCCTTATGATTTAACGCTGCAAACAGATCGATTAAACAAAAGACCGCTGTTATTCTGGCATGCAGAAAACGATCCAGTTGTCCCTTACAGACATGCAAAAGCTCTTTATGACGAGTTGGCAGCAACCCAATATAAAGAAGATCCGCACCTGATTCGTTTTATCACAGATGGACAGGCTGGCCATAAGGTCTCAAGACAAGCAATGTTTGAAACGATTGAGTGGTTTGTGACACATCTGAAAAGCACAAACGTTTAGTCAAAAGAAAAAGTACGTTATACTAATGGAAAAGGAGTGGATATCATGGATGAAGCATTGAAAGAAAATATTTTAGGCGCCCTAGAACAGGTGATTGACCCTGAACTGAATGTCGACATCGTCAACCTTGGACTTGTCTATGATGTCGATCTTGATGAGAATGGAAAAGCGGATATCACGATGACCTTAACATCAATGGGGTGTCCCCTTGCACCAGTTATCGTGGATGAAGTGAAAAAAGCATTAAGTGATCTTCCAGAAGTGAAAGAAACAGAAGTTCACATCGTATGGAATCCGCCTTGGACACGAGACAAAATGTCAAGATATGCAAAAATTGCGCTCGGTATTCAATAAGCACAAATAAAAATGCCTGGTATGAGTTGAACTCATGCCAGGCATTTTTTATGAAAAAATAAGGTGGAGGAAGAGAATAGTACGATATAATGGGTGTAATTTCATAGAACGGAGTACCTATAATGAAACGAAAATGGTTATGGATTGTTCTTTTCATGGGATACGCAGCTGCATTTTTTGCGTCAATCACCATTCGTGAGGAGCAAGCACACAAAAGCCAAGATCTAGAAGCTTTTACAGATGTCAGTCATCTCATGCCTGTCAAAATAAAAAAAATCGTTCAAGGAAAAGAAATAGATACTTTAAAAGAAGTATTAAAAGAAGCGAAAGCAAAAAGCCTGCCGATATCAATTGCAGGGAAACAGCATAGCATGGGTGGCCACACGTATTATGAAAATGGCATCGTGCTCGATATGACCAAATTCCGTCAGATTTTAGCATTTGATGAAAAAAAGAAAACGATTAGGGTCCAAAGCGGCGTTACATGGGATGATATACAAAAATATGTGAACCCATATGGCCTTGCCGTGAAGGTCATGCAATCACAGAATATCTTCACGATTGGCGGTTCTCTCAGTGCAAACGCACATGGACGTGACATTCGCTACGGCTCACTCATAGACACAGTTCGTTCCTTCAGGCTGCTTCAGGCAGATGGGGACATCGTTACAGTGAAGCCGGGCGATGATTTGTTTACTGCCGTGATTGGCGGATATGGTTTGTTCGGCGTCATTTTAGATGTTGAGCTTTCGTTAACGAAAGATGAGTTATACAAAATGGAGACAACCTCTCTTGATTATCGCGAATACAGCAATTATTTTCAAAAACATGTCAAACAAAATAAAGAAGTACGCATGCATCTTGCCAGAATCTCAACAGCGAAAACAAACTTTTTGAAAGAGATGTATGTAACGAATTATTCCCTCACTTCACAACAAGAGATCGAATCATATCAAGAGCTGAAAGAGGATCAACTCGTCATGCCACTCAAATTTATGCTCGGCCTTTCAAGAAGATTTGACATGGGGAAAGATCTGCTCTGGCATTTACAAAAGAAGTATTTCCAAAGTCAAAATGATCAGTTGATCACAAGAAACAATGTGATGCGCTCAGATTCTGCTTTTTTAGAATATGAAAATGAGTCAGATACAGATGTGCTTCAGGAATATTTCGTCCCAGTGGACCGCTTTCGTGCGTACATTGATGACATGAGAAGCTATTTACAACAGGAAGAATTGAATTTAATGAACATTACGATACGATACGTACAAAAAAATGAAAAAGCGGATCTCTCATATGCGAAAGAAGATATGTTTGCCCTTGTTCTTTTAGTGAATTATGGTTTTGAGAAAGAAAAGAAGGCAGAAGCAGAGCGGATCATCCGGCAAATGACAGATATCACGCTTCGGCACCATGGAAGCTATTACTTACCGTACATGCCTTATCAAACGAAAGCGCAAATGAAGCGGGCCTATCCTAAAACCGATGTATTCTTCCAAAAGAAACAGCAAGCAGATCCAGATGGCAGATTTATCAATTACTTTTATGAAAGGTACAATACACAATGAATGCAAAAGCAATGAAATGGTTCGTCTACTCACAAAGCCTGCTGTTTTTCGCCAGCAGTTTGATTTTCCCTTTTTACATTCTTTTTATTAAAAATGTTGGTTCAAGCTATTCACAGTTTGGTCTTGCCTATGGCTTGTTTGGTTTAAGCGGAGCGTTTATTCATTTACTCTTAGGAAAACTGCCCGAAACTACTGACAGGCGGCTCTTTTTAATTATTCATTCGTTCGGTATGGCATTTCTTTTACTGCTATTTCCGCATATAACAGAAGTGGAGCAGGTGTATATGATTCAGCTTGCACTTGGTGCGCTTGGCGGCTTTCAAAAGCACGGGGAAAAACTGCTTGTCACGGAACTGACAACAGAGAACAAAAGAATGAAAGAGGTCGGCCGCTATCATTTTTGGACAGCTCTTTTTTCATCGATAGCCATTATGCTTGGCGGCCTGTTTGCAGATTTCTTCACCGTTTATTTCATTTTTTATGCAAGCTCCATATTATATTTATGCAGTGCTCTCATAGTCATCATGATGAAATATGAAAGATAAATCCGCATGTCTCATGAAGATATGTGGATTTTTTTATGAAAAAAAATGACAAGAAATATTAAATATACAATTGAATTAATTTTTATACATGTTATAATGTTAAATAATTTCACAAAGATCAAGAGGGTGTATTGACGTTGAAAATAGGTATTATAGGTGCTACGGGATACGGTGGTGCGGAATTAGTTCGTATCTTCAAGCAGCATCCACATGTCGATGAATGTATATTGTATTCATCGAGTGGTGATGGGCAATTATACAGTCAATCTTATCCGCATCTAACAACGATTACTGATCAAACATTAAAAGCCATTGATCCTGCTGCCATTGTGCGAGAAACAGATGCTGTGTTTTTAGCGACACCAGCAGGCGTATCAAGTGAACTCACACCGAAGCTCATGAACCAAGGAGTGCCTATCATTGATTTATCAGGTGATTTGCGTATTCAAGACGGTGCAACCTATGAAGCTTGGTATAAACGAAGGGCAGCTGATCAAGCATCTGTTCAACAAGCTGTGTATGGGTTATCGGAATTGAATCGTGAAACGATTGAGCAGGCTGAAGTCATTGCAAACCCAGGGTGCTTCCCTACCGCAGTTCTTCTCGGTTTAGCACCGCTGATGAAACAGAATCTAATCGATGAATCTATGATCATCATAGATGCAAAAACAGGAGTGTCCGGTGCAGGACGATCTGCCTCAGTTGGAACGCATTTTTCAGAGCTAAACGACAACTTCAAAATTTATAAGGTAAATGAACATCAACATACACCTGAAATAGAGCAAATATTAAGAGAATGGAATCCGCAAACGGCGAACATCACATTTTCAACGCACCTTGTCCCGATGACAAGGGGGATTATGGCGACGATGTATACTCAGCTGAAATCAGATATCACAAAAGAGGAATTGATGAAGCATATGAAAGGCTTTTATGAAGATTCCTATTTTGTCAGAGTGAGAGATCACGAAGTATATCCGCAAACAAGGGAAGTATACGGCAGTAATTTCTGTGACATTGGCTTTCATTTAGATGAACGTACAGGCAGACTCACAATTGTGTCTGTGATCGACAATCTCATGAAGGGCGCAGCCGGTCAAGCGGTTCAAAACTTCAACATCATCAAAGGCTTAGATGAAGAGGCGGGCCTCACAATGACACCTCTCTATCCATAAGAACAAGGGAGACAACAAACATGATCGAATTGAATGAAAAAAGCATTGTTAAAATAGACGGTGACGTATCATCACCAAAAGGCTTTGAAGCAAAGGGGATTCATATTGGATTACGTTATTCAAAAAAAGACCTTGGACTGATCGTCAGTGAAGTGCCAGCAGCGAGTGCAGCGGTATACACACAAAGTCACTTTCAAGCTGCGCCTCTACAAGTCACTCAGAAAAGCTTAAAAAAGACAGGGCAATTAAAAGGTGTCATTGTCAATAGTGCCATCGCCAATGCATGTACCGGTGAGCAAGGGTTGAAAGACGCATACGAAATGCAGGCAGCCTGCGCAGATATGTTAGGGATAGAACCTGATTACATTGCTGTTTCTTCTACTGGTGTCATTGGAGAGTATCTGGATATGGATAAAATCAAAAAAGGCATCACTCAGCTGAAAGAAGCAAAAGCAGAGAATGGTCATTTTGAAGAGGCCATCTTAACGACAGATACAGTCATTAAAAACACAACATACACCCTGACGATAAACGGAAAAGAGATTCTCATTTCAGGTGCAGCGAAAGGCTCTGGCATGATTCATCCGAACATGGCAACAATGCTTGGCTTCGTGACAACAGATGCAAATGTCGAACAAGAAGCTCTGCAAAACGCACTTCGTGATATTACAGATGTAACCTTTAATCAAATTACCGTCGACGGAGAAACATCGACAAACGATATGGTACTCGTGATGGCAAATGGCATGGCAGAAAATGAAATTCTAAATGAAGAGCATCCAGAATGGCCATTGTTCAAAGAAGGATTAAAGCTGGCTTGTGAGGATCTTGCCAAAGATATTGCTAGAGACGGAGAAGGTGCAACGAAATTAATTGAAGCGCAAGTCACTGGCGCTAAAAATCATTTAGAAGCCGGCATCATAGCGAAGAAAATCGTCGGTTCAAGTCTAGTGAAAACAGCCGTATATGGCACCGACGCCAACTGGGGGCGTATCATCGGAGCGATTGGTCATAGCGCAGCGTCCGTCACACCTCAAGAGGTAGAAGTGTATTTAGGCGGGCAATGTCTGTTTAAACATAATGAACCGCAGCCATTCTCAGAAGAGGAAGCAAAAGCGTATCTAGAGCAGGATGAGATCACGATTTTAATTCAAATGAATGAGGGAAATAGTGAAGCAGCGGCATGGGGCTGTGACCTTACTTATGATTATGTGAAAATTAACGCGAGCTATCGCACATAATGAAGGAGATAGACATGGATAAAACGATCGTATTCAAGTGTGGCGGCAGTGTCATTCGAGAACTTTCAGATACCTTTTATGAAAATGTCCGCTCACTTCAAGCTGCTGGGTTTAAGCTGGCTATCGTCCATGGCGGAGGCCCTGAAATCACGAACATGCTTCAAAAATTAGAAGTGAAAACAGAATTTGTTGACGGGCAGCGCAAAACAACGAAGCCAGTATTAGAGGTAGCCGAAATGGTCCTTTCAGGAACGGTCAATAAATACTTTGTATCAGAGCTCGCAAAGCATGATATCTCATCTGTTGGCGTGTCTGGCAAAGATGGACGGATGCTTGTCGCTGATTTTCTTGATCAAGACGTCTACGGGTACGTTGGTGAAATCAAAGAAGTGCATCCAGAAATGGCAGAAGCATTAATGGAGAAACAATTTATTCCTGTGATTGCACCACTGTCTATGACAGAAGAATGCCAAACGTTAAACGTAAACGCTGATTTAGCAGCATCAGCTGTCGCAGGAGCGATGAAAGCTGATAAGCTCATGTTTGTGACAGATGTCGAAGGCATTTTAAAAAATGGTGAATTATTAGATGTCGTCACCGAACAAGAAGCTCTCACGCTCATTGATGAAGGCATTATTTCCGGGGGAATGATTCCAAAAGTACAATCCGCTTTGAGTGCTTTATCAGGAGATGTGGATGAAGTCATGATCGTCAATGGCAAAGGCAGTATCTTTACAGGGGAAACCTTTAAAGGAACAAGAATTGTGAAGGAAAAGGAGGCGGTCCTGTGAGTCATCTCTTTCAAACATATGGACGGTGGAATATTGAAATTAAAGAGGCAGCAGGTTCTTGGGCAGTCGATACAAATGGGAAAAAATATTTAGACTTTATACAAGGCATAGCAGTCACAAATCTCGGTCACAATCACCAAAAGGTCAATCAAGCCATCAAGAAACAGCTTGATCACGTCTGGCATGTATCGAATCTATTTGAAAATGGACTTCAAGAAAAAGCAGCAGAAAAACTGGCTGCAAATAGTTCAGGGGATCTCGTGTTTTTCTGTAATAGCGGGGCTGAGGCAAATGAAGGTGCAATCAAATTAGCGCGTAAAGCAACAGGGAAAACAAACATCGTGACATTTTTGCACTCTTTTCATGGGCGTACGTATGCTGGTATGGCTGCTACAGGTCAAGATAAAATCAAAACGGGTTTTGGCCCCATGCTGGAAGGCTTTCATTATGTACCGTTTAATGACCCAGAAGCGATTGCCGCATGTGAAGTCGATGATGTGGCAGCGGTGATGCTCGAGGTTGTGCAAGGAGAAGGTGGCGTAAATCCAGCGACAACAGAATTTCTAGAAGCTGTTCAAGCGTTTTGCCACAAGCATGAAGCACTTCTGATCGTAGATGAGATTCAAACGGGTATAGGACGTACAGGAACAGCATTTGCATATGAACAAACGGAACTTGATCCTGATATTATCTCTTCTGCAAAAGGATTAGGAAATGGCTTCCCAGTCGGTGCAGTCATCGGGAAAAAGGCTTTAGGAGACGCATTCTCACCAGGTTCACACGGAACAACCTTCGGTGGCAACATGCTTGCCATGGCAGCAGTGAATGCAACACTCGATGTCATTTTCAAAGATGAGTTTCTGACAGAAGTGAAAGAAAAAGGCGCTTATCTGTTAGAAAAGCTGCAAGATCTGAAACAACTGAACATCGTAAAAGAAGTACGCGGAAAAGGATTGATGGCAGGGATTGAATGTCATCAGCCAGTTGGTGATTATATCACAGCTTTGAGAGAACAAGGATTGCTAGTACTTCCAGCTGGTCCGAATGTGATTCGGTTATTGCCTCCGCTGAATGTAGAAACAGCAGAAATAGATCAAGCAATAGAAGCGATTACTCATGTTTTAGCAAATGAAACAGTGACGGTATAAATTTTTTTGCACCAAAACGCATAAAAATGCATTTATATTACTAATTATTCAATTTGGGGTGACACAAGCATGAAAGGTTATTTAAATTTAGAAGATGGAGCCTCTTTTGAAGGAGATCTGACAGGAGAAGCTGGCAAGACAGGTGAAGTGGTTTTCTTTACAGGGATGACAGGTTACCAAGAGGTACTCACAGATCCTTCCTATAAGGGACAAATCATTGTTTTCACATATCCACTCATCGGAAATTACGGCATTAATCATGAAGACTTTGAGAGCAAAAAACCACAAGTGAAAGCGGTCGTTGTGTATGAAGCAGCCGATCATTTCTCTCACCATCTTGCTGCGGTTAGCTTAAAAGATTATTTACAGAAGTGGAACATCCCGCTTCTGACACATACAGATACACGTGCAGTCGTGCAAAACATTCGGGCAAATGGAACGATGAACGCTGTGATCAGTGTAGACGAAAACGAAACACCGCCGGCCATGAAACAAGACAATGTGGTTGCACAGGTGACAGACGAGGAAATCTACACTCAAGGCAGCGGCGAGGAACATGTAGCGCTTATTGATTTTGGCTTTAAAAAATCAATAGCAGATTCGCTTGAAGCGCGCGGCTGTAAAGTAACCGTCATTCCGTACAAACAGCTGGAAAAGGTGTTTGAAATGAAGCCAGATGCGGTCCTGTTATCAAATGGACCTGGAGATCCCAAAACATTGAAGCCATATTTAAAAACCATTCATGACATCATGATGACCTTCCCGACACTTGGGATCTGCTTAGGTCATCAATTAATCGCTCTTGCACTTGGCGGGGATACGTATAAACTTCCATTTGGCCACCGCGGGGCGAATCATCCTGTACAAGATACAGAATCCAAACGTGTGTTCATGACAAGTCAGAATCACAGCTATGTGGTGAATGAAAAAAGCATGAATGACAAAGAAGTGGACGTGAAATTCCTTCATGTTAATGATGGATCTGTCGAAGGATTCATTCATAAAGAGAAGCTCATTATGTCAGTTCAATTTCATCCAGAAGCACACCCAGGGCCTGCTGAAAGTGAATGGGTATTCGATGATTTTATTGAGAAAGTGAAACAAGCAAGGAGAGAAGTCGCACATGCCTAAAGATCAAAGCATACAAACCATTCTAGTCATCGGGTCTGGTCCAATCATCATTGGTCAGGCAGCAGAATTTGATTACTCAGGAACACAAGGATGTATGGCCCTAAAAGAAGAGGGCTACAAAGTGATTTTAGTGAATAACAACCCAGCAACCATTATGACAGACGAATCATTTGCTGATGAAATCTATTTTGAACCGCTTTCAGTTGATTCAGTGACAAGAATCATCGAAAAGGAAAAACCAGATGGTCTTTTAGCCAACCTTGGCGGACAGACCGCTTTAAACCTTGCTGTCGAGCTAGAAAAAGCCGGTGTGCTGAAAAAGCACGGAGTAACCCTGCTCGGAACGTCAGTTGAAACAATTGAAAACGGTGAAGATCGAGAGAAATTCCGTGCTCTCATGAAGCAGTTGAACGAACCTGTACCAGATAGTGAAATTGTGGATAATGCAAAGGATGCCCTTCAATTTGCAAAAGAAGTAGGCTTCCCAGTCATTCTAAGACCAGCATACACACTTGGCGGTAAGGGCGGCGGAATCGCTTTAACAGAAGAAGCGTTTAAACCACTTATTGAAGGAGCCCTTTTAGCGAGCCCGATTCATCAGTGTTTAGTTGAAAAAAGCATCGCGGGCTTTAAAGAAGTGGAATATGAGGTCATGAGAGACCGTCAAAATACGTGTATCACGGTTTGTAATATGGAAAATATCGATCCAGTTGGTGTGCATACAGGAGACTCGATTGTCGTTGCACCTTCGCAAACATTAACGGATCAGGATTATCAAATGCTTCGTTCAGCGAGCCTGAAAATCATTTCAGCACTCGATGTAGTCGGTGGATGTAATATCCAATTCGCCCTTGATCCGCTTAGTAAAGAATACTTTGTCATAGAGGTGAATCCGCGGGTTAGCCGTTCATCCGCTCTTGCCTCAAAAGCAACGGGCTATCCGATTGCTAAAATGGCAGCAAAGCTTGCGGTAGGCTATACACTAGACGAACTCAAAAACCCGCTTACAGGCACAACTTATGCTAGTTTTGAGCCGGCACTCGATTATGTCGTCGTGAAATTCCCGCGCTGGCCGTTTGATAAATTTAAACAGGCAGATCGTCAATTAGGTACAAAAATGAAAGCGACGGGCGAAGTCATGGCGATTGACCGTAATTTAGAGTCAGCCATCCAGAAAGCCGTTGCCTCCCTTGAAATTAAAACAAAGGGCTTCCACCTGCCAGAATTGAAAGGTCAATCCACTGAACAACTATTTGAGCTTGTCAAAACACCAGACGATCGACGTTTCTTCGCTGTTATGGAGCTTCTTTCAAGAAAGGAAACGGTTGAAGCGATCCATCAAGCGACGAAAATCGATCTATTCTTCTTACATGTGTTCAACAATATGATCACGCTCGAACAGGAATTGAAGAACCATGATGGAACGCTCTCTAAAGACACCTTGAAAAAGGTAAAGGAAAAGGGGTTCCTTGATGAAACGATTGCTTATCTAACAGGCAATAGTGAAGAAGCTATTAGACATCTTCGTCAAGAGTATGGCATTACGGCTTCATTTAAAATTGTCGACACATGTGCAGCGGAATTTGATGCAAAAACGAACTATTTCTATTCCACATACTTTGGTAAAAGTGATGGAGAGCATCAAGAGAAAACAAAACAGCGTGCACTCATCATTGGCTCTGGTCCAATTCGAATTGGGCAAGGAGTCGAGTTTGACTATAGTGCGGTGCATGGCGTTCTTACCTTGCAAAAGCTTGGCTTTGAAACCATCATGATGAACAACAATCCCGAGACGGTCAGTACGGATTATGAAATTGCAGATCGTTTATATTTTGAGCCCATTACATTAGAGCACATCTTAAACGTTGTGGAAGCAGAGCAAATTGATTTTGTGATCGTTCAATTTGGCGGACAGACTGCCATCAATGTAGCAGAAGGCTTAGAAAAAGCGGGCATTACGTTGTTAGGTACATCCTTTGACACGCTAGATGCGCTGGAAGATCGTGATCTGTTCTATCAGCTTCTTGATGAACTGAACCTACCTCATGCAAAAGGAGATACAGCTCATTCTAAAGAAGAAGCACTCACGCATGCTAAAAGCATCGGTTACCCTGTGTTAATTCGCCCATCGTATGTCATTGGCGGAATGGGAATGATGGTTGTCCAGTCAGAAGCGCATTTGACGTCACTACTTGATCAGCCAGATCATTTGCCATACCCAATTTTAATTGATGAGTATGTCACTGGAAAAGAAGTTGAAGTGGATCTGATTTCTGACGGAAAAACGACCTTCATCCCAACGATCGTCGAGCATATTGAGAAAGCGGGCGTCCATTCAGGTGACAGCTTTGCCATCCTACCAAGTGTCTCCATCAGTGAAGACATCAAACAGCAGGTGCATACTGCGTCCGAACAAATAGCGAATAAATTAGCGTTTAAGGGCATTATGAATATCCAATTTGTGATCAAAGGGGATCAGGCGCTTGTACTAGAAGTGAACCCGAGGGCAAGCCGGACCGTTCCAGTTGTCAGCAAGGTAATGGGCATTGACATGATTCCGCTTGCGACTCAATTATTAGCGGGTGCAACGCTTCAAGAACTGAACCCAGTAACGAAAAACAAAGGGGGAACAGCGGTCAAATTCCCAGTTTTCTCATCACATGCCATTCAAGATATTGACTTAAAGCTGACACCTGAAATGAAAGCGACAGGAGAAGGAATGTGTGTAGGTAAGAACGCCGAAAGCGCCTTGAAAAAAGTGTTTGCGTCAATCTGGCATCAGAAAGGCAGCTTATTTATAAAAGGCAGTGAACAATTGGTAGATGAAGCAAAACATGCAGGTTTTGATGTCTGGACGGACAGCTTTGACACTTGGCTGCAAAACGAAGATAAATCCCTTCATATCCATTTAGGCGAAGATGAAGAGGCAAAAGAGCAACGCGTAAAAGCACTCACACATGGCGTCCAAGTTCTAACCGAATATGAAACCGTTGAAGCATTCCTGCAAGGGAAAAATGGAGATGTATCACCAGTATCGCTCCAAGAATTATACAAAAAGGAAGTGACGGCATGAGTCAAGTTGACCTGCAACCGACATTATACGGAAAAGACTTTTTATCATTAAAAGATTTCTCAATCAATGACATTGCTTATTTAATTGAAAAAGCGGAAGAAATGAAACAAAACCCATACCAAGATTTATTCAAAGGGAAAACATTAGCGATGATTTTTGAAAAATCGTCAACTAGAACCCGTGTATCTTTTGAAGCGGGAATGACGCAGCTTGGGGGACATGCGCTCTTCCTCAGCTCAAATGATTTGCAAATCGGCAGAGGAGAAACGATCAGTGATACAGCGCAGGTGCTGTCTGGCTATGTAGACGGCATTATGATTCGAACCTTTGAACATGAGAAGGTCGAGGAGCTGGCACAATATGCGTCCATTCCTGTCATCAATGGACTGACTGACTACTCCCATCCATGCCAGGCACTTGCTGATTTATTGACAATAAAAGAAGCAAAAGGAACATTAAAAGGAATCAAAGTCGCCTACATCGGTGACGGAAATAATGTGGCGCACTCCTTGATGATTGGCTGTGCGCAGCTAGGCTGTGATATTGCAGTTGCATCTCCGAAAGGCTATGAACCACTTCAAGAAGTAACAGACACAGCACGTGAGTTTGCAAAACAATCAGGTGCAGAAGTCATCGTTACGACAGATCCTGTCGCTGCTGTCCAAAATGCAGATGTCATTTATTCTGATGTGTTTACAAGCATGGGGCAGGAAGCAGAAACAGAGAAACGCCTTGCTGAATTTAAAGAATATCAAGTCAATGATGAACTAATGCGTCATGCAGCAAAAGATTATATTTTCCTTCATTGTCTCCCAGCACACCGCGGAGAAGAAGTGACAGCAGACATTATTGACGGACCGCACTCAAAAGTATTTCAGCAGGCAGAAAACCGCCTGCATGTACAAAAAGCATTAATCAAAGAGCTCATGTATCAACAAACCAAATAAATGAAAAGCATCCCTGACTCGTAGGAGCAGGGACTTTTTGCATAAAGGATTGGAGAGGCAAGTCACGGGACATAATAACATCATTGAGAAAGGAGGATGGAAATGGGTCAGAAGCATCAATTTAAATCAGGGAATAAAGCACCAAATAATGGTGTATATGTCGAGATCGGTGAAACCGGCAGTATGGTGAAAGATCCTTTAAAGATTAAGCTTCAAGCAGGCGACGTCTTTCCGGATAACTCGAACCATAACCGTGTTTGGACCTATCAGAGAAAGCCGTAAGCAATTGACTAAGAGTCGGTTGGAATAAGTCTTTAGAGGCATGTGTCATGCCTCTTTTTTCTTTATAATAAAAAACAATTAAGTTCAAATTTTCAAATAAATAGTATGAATAAAAGAGAAAATAAGGTAAAATATGTAATTGTAATATATTGTTGAAAGGATTTGTGTGATGGAAAAGACGAATCTCAGTGAAAGTGTTTGGAATAAACGCTTCACCTCATTATTCATATCAAGACTCATTAAAAACACAGGAGAAAGTTTTGCTTTTACATCCGTCCTTTGGCTATTGATTTTGAGAGGGGATGGAGCGCTCGGTACAGGACTTCTCCTAGCAGTAACCGTACTTCCTTCATCTTTGCTAGCCCCAATACTAGGACCTCTTATGAAAAAGCACCATTTGTCTAAATGGATGTTCGCTTCAGACGTCGTTCGAGCAACCATTGTACTCATTATTCCGCTACTGCATTTTTCGCATCTATTGCCTTTATGGTTATTGATCTCATTAATGGTTATTCAATCGGCAACTGGTGCAGCGTATAACCCAGCTTCTGTGGCGATTTTACCTCAGATTGTACCGAAGCATCTGATTCAAAAAGCAAACGCCATCCTGCAATCTTCTTTTGAAATTGTTGCACTTGCAGCAGTCATGGTGGCTGGTCTCTTAGTCAAATTAATCGGACCTGCAGATACCCTGCTTATCACCACTGCCTTATTTATCATATCCGGCCTGTTTATTATCGGCGTTAAATTAAAGAAAACCGATGAAGACAAAGCAGCAGGCATTAAACAAGCAAAGAATACATATTTGTATAACTTAAAAAGAGGGTTTCTCGTCGTTAAAAATCATCATATTTTATTTGCGCTGACGTTGTATTGTATTTTAATGAATGTCGCCGCAGCTCCGTGGCAGGCACTTTCTGCTGTATATGTAGCAGAAGCATTGCAAAGCGATTCCATGGTGTATTCCATTTTAAGAGGAGTTGCTGCAGTAGGTGCCTTTATGATGGGCTTTGCTCTAGCGAAAGTGAAAATTAAGAGATTTGGTTTGTTCTTTATTGTCGCTGGTATGATTGAAGGGGCTGCATTCTTTATCACAGGGATGAGTACATGGCTGCCGGTCGTTTTACTTGCTTCCTTTATATTCGGTGCCGCCGTTAGTGCGATTAATGTACCTGAAATGGTCATTATTCAAACGTCTGTCGACCAAGATGATCAGCCGCAAGTATACGCAGTGATCAATGCTTCATCAAATGTTTTCCTCCCGCTTGCAGCTGTCGTATCAGGCGTCCTGGCAGAAAGATTTGGAGCGGGACCTGTCATTGCTGGTGGTGGGGTCCTTGAAATTTTATCAGGTATCGCAATCTTCCTGTTTACAGGGCTTGCGAAAAGCCATTTGACAGCAGACAAACAGAAGTCCGAAACCGTCGAGGTGTAGGCAATAAAAAACCCCCTGTGGCTGCAGGGGGTTTTAGCGTACCTCTTTTCATAAAAAGAAAAAGAGCTAAAATCAAGATCATTTTAGCTCTTTCTCACATTCATCTCTTACGTATTAAGAGTGTTTTGTTGAACTTTCCGTTTCTTTCATTGGACTTACTTCAGCAAAGATGAATAAAATAACCGTAAACACCACTGCAAGAATAGAAGTCAAAGTAAAGTCATAAGCAGCGCCATTCATCGAAGCAACGATGTAACCAGCCATATGTGTCAGCAGAAAAGTCCAAATGAGGGTGATAATATAATGCATAATCCCACCGTCCTTTATGTAACAATCTATTGATTATCATACCATAGATACGAGTGAGGGGAAAAGACTGTTTTAGCCTTTATGTGACCATTTTTAGACCTTCTGCTATAAAAATAAAAAGAATTCTTCTGTCATTAGGGGATTTCCTTATTCCTACAAGAGTTGTTGTTCATATCATAGAAAGCAGAATCACTGAAAGGAGGCTGGCCATATGGGTGTAAGCGAACGGTTTTTCCAGCTTGGTTCCCAGTGGAACGTCATTCACCTTCCTCAAAAACCAAATGGCTTTGGCATTCTTATCCTCGGTGACCGAAATCACTTTGTGCAGGAAAATACATCATTCTGGCTTCAGCACTATGGAAGAAACCAGCTTTTAACTGCCTTAAAGGATGAAGGATATACATTGTTTAATAGTCATCTTCATGGGAATCACTGGGGATGCGAAGATGCTGTTTTTAGTGCAAAGCAGCTCGTTCATCACACATTAAAACAAGAAATATTAAACCGAGAAATTCATGTGCTGGCAGAGGGGATGGGCGCACTCGTTGCTATGAGTCTTGCAGAAGAGATGCCAGAAGTGCTAAGATCCATTGCACTGGTGAATCCATGTCTGCATCTCCATGCACAACGAGAAAGAGAAAAGGAACACAAATTCTTTTATAAACAGCTAATCAAAGAATTAGCGAAGAGCTACGGCTGTTCTGAAAAGGAAGCGGAAACGTATCAGCTCCCGGCTTGCCCTGTTCATTCTGCTCATGTACCCATTCACATATGGCAAAGACTAAACGGTGCACCCTATGCATATGAACTGCATGCAAAGCCTTTTATTGATCAGCACATGAAGAATCCAGAGCATTGTCAGATCGATCTCACCTTGCATATGTTTGATCATCCGAGAAGAATCTTTCAATCCATTCACAAGTTTTATAAATCGCATGAAAAAGAATTGTGATGAATAGGATGATAACAGCCCTTCATGGAAAGGGCTCTTCTTTTTATTCGATAAGCTAAAAAAGGGGACATGAACATGGAGACAGGACTGATCATAGGGGCAGATGAATTTTTTGGCCTAGCGCTGTGTGAATATATGATGAAAGAGGGCATTCAAGTGGACATCACATGTCCTCATGATCAAACAGAAGAGCAAAAGATGTTATTAGAAGAACGAATGATGTGGCTTGGCAGAAATGATCTTTTCCGTGTCATTGACCTTCAGGATGGAAAAGACACGTATGATCTGATCTTTATTCAATCAGAAGAATCAGATAAAAGACAGAAAGACTTGAAAGCGGCGCATGGCATGTACCGTGTTCTTTACGAAAAAACCGAAGACAAATCATCCAATCAGGATGTGCCGGCAGTTATTCTACCGCGCATGTTTGGACCATGGACACTTGATGAAGAAAGAACGAAGCGTGAAGAAGCATTTTTTGTAGAAGATATAGCTAGGGATTTGTTCAAGTGGGCATCGGGCTCTGAACAAAGACAGGAAATGACACATGAATTGAAGGTAGAAAGACAAATAGATGACAAACAAGCAGAAGAAATGATAGCAGAATGGAAAAGACAAAACTCAACATTTTTCGACAAAAAGCAAGAATGATCTTCCATCTTATCTTTTTTCAGTATAAAATAAACCTATATTTAACATACAGGTTCACGCCTGCATGTGGCAAAGGGAGTTGAACATGGCATGAAGTATCAGCGGCTTGTCATGATCTTTTCGTTCCTTCTCCTATTATCTGCCTGCTCACAGGCACCTTTAAAAGGACAGATTGAGAAGGTGGGTTTACTCGTCCCCGATACTATTAATGATCAAGTTTGGGGAACGAAAGGTTATAAAGGCTTATTAAATATTCAATCAACATTTGGTGTAGATGTTTATTATAAGGAAGGAATGGTCGACAAAGAGAAAATCGTTGATGCCATTGAAGAATTTCACAAAAAAGGAGTCAATTTGATTATTGGCCATGGCAATGAATACAGCGAAATTTTCAATTTAATCAGTGAAGATTATCCGAAAACACAATTTATCACGGTAAATGGAAACAAGCCTCAGGCGGATAATGTTGCGAATGTGACGTTTAAAGGTGAAGCGATGGGCTTTTTCGGAGGCATGACAGCAGCACATATGTCAAAATCAAAAAAGATTGGTATTCTTGCTACATATGATTGGCAAAGCGAAGTAGACGGCTTTATCAAAGGTGCAAAATATCAAGATGAACATGTACAAGTGCTTGCTGAGTTTGTCGAAAACTGGGATGATGCGGACAAAGCCGTGGAGCTCTATCAAAAATTGAAAAAACAAGGCGTAGATGTTGTATATCCAGCAGGTGATGGTTATAATATCCCTGTCATTGAACAAATCAAAGCCGATAATTTATCAGCGATCGGATATGTCACCGATCAATCCAACCTCGGCAGCCATACCGTTTTAACAAGCACAGTCCAGCATGTGGATAAAGCGTACGGTATTATTGCGAAGAAATTTAATGAAGGCAAGCTAAATGCACAAGGTGAGTACTCCTTTGACTTTAAAGAAGGAGTGATCGAAATGGGGAAATTTAGTTCTACCATTGACCGTGCTTTTTTGAAAGACATTGAAAGTGATATTGCGACTTACAAAAAAACTGGCAAACTGCCAAATGAAAAGTGAGGATACGACGATGCAGCACGAAAAGTCGATGGAGTTTTTACAAATTGCCATGAAGTATTTTCCTCAGGCAAAAGAAGAATTAGATAAAGCAGGTATTCAGCTTGAGCCCGAAGCTCTTCAGCCGCTTTTATCATTGTTTACATCTGTCATGCAAGAGGCATATGAGCTTGGAAAAGCAGATGCAGAATCAGGAAAAGCCACAGAATAGTGGCTTTTTTTTATGATAATTTTTTTTTGAAGGCACTAATCATAGGCCCAACATCTTTAAACACAGGCTTCAATTCATCGATGGAGTTCATAATGTTCCCAATTTGATTCATGACATGCATGTAGTCAATGGAGTCTTCACTTGAAGTTGTTTCTGCTCGTTCCTCCTTTGCTTCTGTCTTGCCTTTCTCCTTTTCAAGCGGCTGTCCAAACATCATCGCCGAAAAAATATCTTTTTGTGCCATATCAAATGCTCCTTTCTACTATCGGTATATCAATAATCTATGAAAAAAGTGAGAGGAAAGGTTAGACGTTTGTATTGCCAAGGAGAAAAAAATAAGGTAAAATTAGTACCAGATACTAATATAAGATCACAATATCACATGCTCGTATGAGTAAAAGGAGTCTTATTCAATGAATGCTGGAATTATTGGCCTTGGCCGCTACATACCTGAAAAAGTGTTAACAAATCTTGATTTAGAAAAAATGGTTGAAACTTCTGACGAATGGATTCGTACTAGAACAGGTATAGAAGAAAGAAGAATTGCTTCTGATGATGTCAATACATCACATATGGCGCTTGCTGCTGCAAAAAAAGCATTAGCTGACGCAGATGTAGCTGCAGAAGATATCGATATGATTCTTGTGGCAACAGTCACGCCAGATCAAGCATTTCCGACAGTCGCTTGTATGATTCAAGAGCAGCTCGGTGCACATAAAGCATGTGCAATGGATATTAGCGCTGCGTGTGCTGGCTTTATGTATGGGCTTGTTACTGGAAAACAATTTATCGAATCAGGTACGTTCAAGCACGTGCTCGTTGTTGGCGTTGAAAAACTTTCTCGTATTACCGACTGGGATGACCGCAATACTGCTGTTCTGTTTGGAGATGGAGCAGGTGCTGCTGTGTTAGGAGAGGTCAGCGAAGGGAAAGGAATTCTCTCATTTGAGCTTGGAGCCGACGGAAGAGGCGGTAAGCACTTGTACTTAGATGAAAAAGATCATACAATCATGAATGGACGAGAAGTATTTAAATTTGCTGTAAGACAAATGGGCGAGTCAAGCGTAAACGTCATCGAAAAAGCTGGACTATCAAAAGAAGACGTTGACTTCTTGATCCCGCATCAAGCAAATATTCGCATTATGGAAGCAGCCCGCGAACGCCTAGAGCTGCCAGTTGAAAAAATGTCGAAGACAGTCCATAAATATGGAAACACATCAGCAGCATCTATTCCAATTTCACTATGTGAAGAAATCGAAGCCGGAAAAATTCATGACGGCGATGTGATTGTAATGGTAGGTTTTGGTGGCGGATTAACGTGGGGCGCAATCGCTATGCGATGGGGCCGATAAAAGAGTGAGGTGCACAAATTAATGGATAAAAAACGAGTAGTTGTTACAGGGTTGGGTGCTTTGACACCTCTTGGCAACGATGTAGAATCAACATGGAAAAATGCTTTAGCAGGTGTATCAGGAGTTGGACCAATCACACGTGTCGACTCAAGTGAATATACAGCAAAAGTGGCTGCAGAATTAAAAGATTTTAACATTGAAGATTACATGGAGAAAAAAGAAGCACGAAAAATGGCACGCTTCACGCAATATGCAGTTGTTGCTGCTCAAAAGGCTTTAGAAGATTCACGTCTTGAAATCACAGATGAAATCGCACCGCGTGTTGGTGTATGGGTTGGATCTGGTATTGGTGGACTTGAAACATTTGAAGAGCAGTTTGAAGTGTATTCAAATAAAGGGGCAAGACGCGTAAGCCCGTTCTTCGTTCCAATGATGATTCCAGATATGGCAACAGGCCAAATTTCAATTGCACTTGGCGCAAAAGGAGTTAACTCTTGTACTGTAACAGCATGTGCAACAGGTACAAACTCAATTGGTGATGCATTTAAAGTCATTCAGCGCGGAGATGCAGATGCGATGATCACAGGCGGAACAGAAGCGCCGTTAACAAAAATGTCGTTTGCTGGTTTCTGTGCGAACAAAGCGCTTTCGACAAATCCTGATCCAGAGACAGCAAGCCGTCCATTTGATAAAAACCGTGACGGATTTGTTATGGGTGAGGGTGCAGGGATTGTCGTTCTTGAAGAACTTGAGCATGCATTAAAACGTGGCGCGACGATTTATGCAGAAATCGTTGGATATGGATCAACTGGAGATGCGTATCATATTACAGCACCGGCTCCAAACGGAGAAGGCGGCGTCCGCGCAATGAAAGAAGCGATTCGAGATGCTGGTTTGTCTGTGGAAGAAATTGATTATATCAATGCCCACGGAACAAGCACACCGTACAATGATAAGTTTGAAACAATGGCGATTAAAGAAGTGTTCGGAGAGCATGCGAATCAGCTTGCGATCAGTTCGACAAAATCGATGACAGGTCACTTACTTGGCGCAGCAGGCGGAGTAGAAGCTATTTTCTCTGTACTTGCAATTAAAGACAGCGTCATTCCTCCAACCATTAACCTTGAAACACCGGATGAAGAATGTGATCTTGATTATGTGGCAAATGAAGCACGTTCAAAAGAAGTACAAGTGGCTCTAAGTAACTCACTTGGCTTTGGCGGACATAATGCGACAATTATCTTTAAAAAATACGAAGCATAATATTTTCTAAGAGGCGGCGATCTATAAACAGATCGCCGCTTTTTTGCATATGATGAAAATGGAGGTGTTTAGCAGTATGGGTCTAGTCAATACACAATATCTCATTCATCAATCTTCATCATTTCAGGAGCTTGCGTCGCGCTTTGTTCCTTATTTTAAAGGGGCGGAGGAAAAAGAATGGTCCTCTATTCTCTCCCACCTGCAGCATCACGGCATGATTCGGTCTTTTAGATCATGCATAGACATGATCGACAAGCTCAAAGAAAAAGGGTACTTCCAGCTCGTCATGAAAGAATACCGGGCGCTCCAAAAGCAGTGGAAAGGCCCTGACATTCCAGTCTTTATTTTGCCAGTCAATGAGAGCAGCAAAGAAATTAGAGAGCAATTTTATTATCAATCCGGCATGGCATTTGACGACAAGGTCTTTCTCTTTTTGTCGCCAAATACCCCGAAAGAACGTATCGGAACATTGCTGACTCATGAATATCACCATGTATGCAGGTTGCATTTTCTCACGAAAGAAGAAAAAGATTTTACATTCCTTGATACAATCATGATGGAGGGGCTCGCTGAATATGCTGTGTATCATAGATACGGAGAAAGCTATACAGCCAAATGGACCACTCTCTATGACGAAACGCAGCTTCAGCGTATGTACCAGAAATGGGTATCCAGTCATCTTGATCAAAAAGTGCAGGACGACGAAAGACTGATACAGAACCTCCTTTATGGAAAAGGGAACTACCCCAAAATGCTTGGTTACGCCACTGGATTTTATATCGTGAAAAAGTATTTCAGTGAACACAGAATCAGCGAGGAGTCTATGATTGCAGAGCCGTCCGAAACTTTTTTAAAGGCGATAGACTCAAAAAGTGAATGATTCACATAAAAAGAGACATATTACAAATTTACTAAATTCTTCTTGATTTCGTCATAACAATGTAATAATATACAAATATAAATTTTGATAATTCTTTTTATTCAAAAAAGGCTGAATTTTAGATCCATTTCTATTAATTGATGGTGAAAGGGGCGAATAAATGACCACACTGCTTGAAGTGCAGAACTTAAAAACCTATTTTTTTCGAAAAAAAGAAGCGATACCTGCTGTGGATGGCGTTGATTTCAGCATCAACAAAGGAGAAACTGTTGCATTAGTCGGTGAGTCTGGATCTGGTAAAAGCATTACGTCCTTATCTATTATGGGCTTGATTAACGGCACTGGTGGAAAAATTATGGACGGTTCCATCAAGCTAAATGGTAAGGATCTCGTTACATATGGTGAAAAGGAATTATGCAGCATTCGTGGTAATGACGTATCGATGATCTTTCAGGAGCCCATGACCTCACTTAATCCCGTCCTAACTATCGGGGAACAAATAACAGAAATCCTCATCTATCACAAAAAATTTTCAAAAAAAGAAGCGACGAAAAAAGCGATTGACCTGCTGAAGCTTGTTGGTTTTTCCAGACCGGAACAAATCATCAAAGATTATCCGCACCGTTTATCAGGCGGCATGCGGCAAAGAGTGATGATTGCCATTGCGCTAAGCTGTGACCCGAAGCTTCTCATTGCAGACGAACCGACAACTGCCTTAGATGTTACGATTCAAGCCCAGGTGCTCACATTGATGAAAGATTTATGCACGACATTTGGTACATCGATTCTCCTCATTACGCATGATCTAGGTGTCGTGTCTGAAGTGGCAGATCGAGTCATTGTCATGTACTGCGGACAGGTTGTTGAAAATGGGACCGTCGAAGAATTATTTGATCAGCCGCTTCATCCTTACACAGAAGGGCTGCTTGAATCGATTCCTGTCATTGACGGAGACATAAAGCCGTTAACGGCGATAAAAGGGAATGTCCCTGCGCCAGATCAGCTTCCAGCCGGCTGCCGCTTTGCTCCTAGATGCCCGCAAGTGAAGGAGCGATGCCTAGGTGAACTGCCTAAGCTGAGGACTTTTGAAAATGGCAGAAGCGTCAGATGCTTCTTATATGAGGAGGCAGACCGAACATGACCCTTGCTCAAAATCAGCCACATGCAACAGATCTAATAGAGAAAGAAACCATTCTTGAACTGAAACAGATTAAAAAACATTTTCCGATTAAAGCAGGCGTCTTTCAGAAGAAAGTCGGTGCGGTCAAAGCTGTTGACGGCATAGATTTGAAGATTTATAAAGGTGAAACGTTAGGGATAGTGGGGGAATCAGGATGCGGTAAATCGACATTAGGCCGGACCATGATTCGTTTATATGAGCCAACTGACGGTCAAATCCTTTTTAAAGGGCAAGATATCTCCCGCGTATCGGAATCAAAGCTAAGACAATCAACACGAAAAAACATCCAAATGGTTTTTCAAGATCCCTTTGCATCACTCAACCCTAGAAAAACACTTCGAAGCATCATCAAAGAACCCTACAAAACACACCACTTATATTCCTTAAAAGAAAGAAATGAAAAAGTAGAACAGCTTTTATCAAAGGTGGGCCTTCATCCAAGCTTTGCAAATCGCTATCCCCACGAATTTTCTGGCGGGCAGAGGCAGCGAATCGGCATTGCTCGTGCGCTTGCCATGAATCCCGAAATGATCATCGCAGATGAGCCGGTTTCAGCACTTGATGTATCCATTCAGGCGCAGGTGATTAATCTGATGGAGGAACTACAGGATGAATTTGACCTGACATATCTATTTATCTCTCATGACTTAAGTGTGGTCAGGCATATTAGTGATCGAGTCGGCGTGATGTATCTCGGTAAAATGATGGAGCTTGCCGATAAGCACAGCCTGTACGATGAACCGCTCCACCCATATACACAGGCATTGCTTTCTTCTGTCCCTGTTACCCGTAAAAAAGGTCAGATCAAAAGAGAACGGATCATGCTTCAAGGCGATCTGCCAAGTCCTGCAAATCCGCCGAAAGGGTGCGTATTTCATACGAGATGCCCGTATGCGAAACAAATCTGTAAAGAAAAAATACCAGCATTTCAAGAATTAAAACCAAACCACTTCGTTGCCTGTCACCTCTACGACGCTTAATCGGCTTGGATGAATTCATCTTTGAGAGGGGGGATGAAGCGGCTTCTGTCGTCATTTCTAAAAAAGGATAGGGGGAATTGTATATGAAAGGTAGAAATAGAAAATCCATATTGATCAGTTTACTGCTGATCTTCACGCTCATGCTTGCGGCTTGCTCTAGTGGAAATAAAACCTCTGGAGACAGTGAAAAGAAATCCACCGGTAAACCTGTACAGGGCGGAGATCTTGTTATCGGTTCCATTGCAGAACCAACATTATTTAACTCGCTTTATTCAACGGATGTGGCTAGCTCAGATATTGAAGAAAGAATCTACAGCTTTTTACTTCAAACTGACGGAAAGCTGAACCCTCAGCTATCACTCGCAGAGGATATTAAAGAATCTAATGACGGCAAGCAGTTTGATGTGACCATTAGAAAAGGCGTAAAGTTTCATGATGGAGAAGAACTGACAGCTGATGATGTTGTGTTTACATACAGCATTCCGATCAATAAGGACTACAACGGGGAGCGCGGATCAGGCTTTGAAGTATTAGATTCTGTTAAAAAGACAGGGGATTACTCAATCGAATTCAAGCTCAATAAAAAAGATCCCTATTTTTATAATGTCACACTAGGAAGCTACGGCATTTTACCTAAGCATATTTTAGGTGATGTGCCTATAAAAGATCTCGGTGAAAACGAATTTAACCGAAAAAAACCAATTGGTTCTGGTCCATTTAAATTTGCCGAGTGGAAAGAAGGCGACTACGTGAAACTAGAAGCCTTTGACGATTATTGGGATGGGCGTCCATATCTTGATACTGTCACGATTAAAACCATTCCTGATCAGAACGCTGCAATCGCCCAGCTTTCAGCAGGTGATATTGATTTCTTTGCTGTACCGGGATCTGAGCTGCAAACAGCCGAAAAAGTCAGCAACATTAAAATTGAATCTGATCTCGGACTCAATTATTCATACATTGGCTGGAACCAGAAAAATGAACTCTTTAAAAGTAAAAAGGTCCGCCAGGCGCTGACACATGCCATTGACCGCCAAACGATTGTCGATCAAGTGTTGGATGGAGACGGCAAAGTAGCCAACATTCCAGAAAGTCCACTGTCATGGAACTATCCAAAGACTGATCGTGTTCCAGTATTTGAGTTTGATCAAGAAAAAGCGAAAAAGATGCTGAAAGAAGAGGGCTGGGAGGATACAGATGGAGATGGCTATCTTGATAAGGATGGCAAAAAATTCTCCTTTGTCATAAAGACCAACCAAGGAAACAAAGTCCGTGAAGACATTGCTGTCGTTGTCCAGCAGCAGCTCAAGGAAATTGGTGTGGAAGCGAAGCCACAAATTGTGGAATTCAGCGCACTCATTGAACAGACGACACCGCCTAAATGGGATTATGATGCACTGCTGCTCGGCTGGAGCCTTGCGACATTCCCTGATCAATACAGCATCTTCCACTCAAGCCAGTCAGAAAAAGGCTTGAATAACATTTGGTATAAAAATAAAGAGGTCGATAAGCTGTTAGTAGATGCCAAGAATTTAAGTGATCGAAAAGAATACTCAAAGGCATATGAAAAAATTTATGAACTGATCGCAGAGGATCAACCATATACGTTCCTTTACTATGCCAACTCACATCGCGCGATGCCATCTAATCTCCAAGGCTACTCATACCACCCGAAAGATGAGTATTACAAAATCGAGAAATGGTGGATTGAACAGTAGGCTGCTAGTGAACGAAGAGGAAAGTTCTCTCAGATAACCCCTTTCATTCGGTGTCAATCAGGCGTGTTGGCGCTCACAATTTTATTCACCGAGCACCAGCTAGATTGAGAGGGTTCTCATATCACGATGCAATGAAGACAGAGGGCTAAAAGAAAGATCATTTTAGCCCTTTTTCATCACAGTATGGCGATCCGATGAAAAAGGAGTTGTGCATATGGTTACATATATCATTAGAAGGACATTGCTTTCCATTCCCATCTTATTCGGGATTACCATTTTGTCCTTCGCCATCATGAAAGCAGCACCAGGCGATCCGATGTCACTTATGATGGACCCTACCATTAGTGCGGCAGACCGGGAAGCCTTTATTGATAAGTACGGCTTGAACGATCCTGAATATGTGCAATATATGAAATGGCTTGGCAATATGCTTCAAGGTGATTTTGGCACCTCCATTGTTAAAAAGGGAACGCCAGTGGCAGATTTGATTTTTGCAAGGCTGCCAAATACCCTCATCCTCATGATCTTTTCTACATTAGTTGCCCTGATCATCGCCATCCCATTCGGTGTTCTTTCAGCAAAACGTCCATATACAAAGCTAGACTATGGTATTACAGTTACATCTTTTATCGGACTGGCTATTCCGAACTTTTGGTTTGGACTCATCCTCATTATGGTGTTATCTGTGAATTTAGGATGGTTCCCGACAGGCGGCGTCTCTACCTTAAACGCCGATTTTAATGTATTTGACCGGCTCCATCACATCATTTTACCAGCCTTTGTTTTAGCAACGGCTGATATGGCAGGGCTCACTCGGTACACAAGGTCGAGTATGCTTGATGTCATGAGGCAGGATTACATTCGTACCGCAAGAGCGAAAGGCTTTCGAGAAAACAAGGTCATTTTCAAGCATGGGTTAAGAAACGGTCTTATGCCTGTCATTACGATTTTCGGATTGATGATTCCATCCTTTATTGGTGGTGCAGTCGTGGTGGAGCAAATTTTCACTTGGCCAGGGCTAGGGAAGCTGTTTATTGATTCTGCTTTTTCGAGAGATTATCCGGTCATTATGGCGATGACTGTTATTTCCGCAGTGCTCGTGGTGGTTGGAAATTTAATTGCGGATATTCTCTATGCGATCGTTGATCCGCGTATTGAATATTAGAAGGGAGCTGAAGCACAATTGGCACAGCCTAATATGGGAACACCTCCTGTTGATCTCAAATTAAAGGAGGGTCTTCCGCCAAAGCCAGAGACGATGCTGCGTTTATTTTGTGAGAAGTTTTTCAAAAATAAATTGGCGGTTGCCGGCTCCGTGATCTTATTGGTCATTATCTTTTCAGCCATTTTCGCTCCAGTGATTGCCCCTTACGCACCAGAGCAGCAAGATTTATTAAAACGGCTCCAGCCGCCAAGTGCTGAGCATTTGATGGGAACTGACAAGTTTGGCCGCGATATTTTCTCAAGGGTGCTATATGGCGCGAGGGTCTCTTTATTAGTCGGTTTCGTCTCGGTGGTCGGTGCGATTACCATTGGTACTGTGGTAGGAGCGGTAGCAGGGTATTTCAAAGGATTTGTTGATTCCTTGTTAATGAGATTTGTGGATGTCGTGTTGTCGATTCCCGATATTTTTCTCTTGATCACGCTCGTTACCATTTTCAAACCGGGTATTGATAAATTGATTTTAATCTTTGCTTTGACTGGATGGACCACAACCGCGAGACTAATCCGCAGTGAATTTTTATCACTGCGAACAAGAGAATTCGTACTCGCAGCAAGAACCATTGGAACGAAAAACCATGTCATCATCTTTTCGCATATTTTACCGAACTGTATCGGTCCTATTATTGTATCAGCTACATTAAAAGTAGGTTCCGTCATTTTAGCCGAATCAACGCTGAGCTATCTAGGGTTTGGCATACAGCCGCCAACGGCGAGCTGGGGCAACATGCTGCAAGATGCACAAAATTTCTCGATTATGGTGCAGGCGTGGTGGTATCCATTGTTTCCAGGTTTACTGATTCTACTGACCGTTTTATGCTTTAACTTTTTAGGTGATGGACTTAGAGATGCCATTGATCCTAAAAAATTAAAATAATCGGACGTACTTAAGTAACAAAAAATGTATTTTTATATCAAAAAAGGTTGAAAAAGGAAATTTAATATAGTACCATAGATTTACAGTAAATAAAGAGATTGAGAGGGGGGCTCCTTATTGTCTACTAAAGTGGAAACACCCATTTCAGATGATGGTACAAACTTTTTTGGTTTCCAGTATAAAGAGATTTACTCACGTCTTTTATCTCAAAATGTAGATGTGGAAATTGACTTCATTCAAAGGGAAATTCTTCAAAACTATGATCATCCGCACATTTTAGATTTTTGTTGTGGACATGGAAGACACCTGCTTAAACTTTGGCAGGCAGGTTTTCAAATAGATGGACTGGATATTAATCAGGATTTTTTGGCGCATATTGAAAAAGAGTCAAATCACCAAGTGACAACATTTTTAGAAGATGGAAGAGACTTTCATCCCCCTAGAACGTATGATGTTGTGCTTAATATGGAAACATCGATTGTCTATATGTCAGATGAGGAGAACATGAAAATGCTCAGGTCCATGTATTCATGTTTAAATGAAGGTGGAACATTACTTCTTCACCTTGCCAATCGAGAATTTCTTATCAAGTATTTCCATCCACTTATCTGGTTTGGAGACGAAAAGACAGGCTATGCCTTAGAAAAAAGACAGTTAGATATAGTAAACAGTACTATTAAAATAGAACAAACAAGAATAGTGAATTACAAAACAACTAACCATGTCATCACAATGCGTTTATATAGTGTAGCTGAAATCACAAATATGCTAAAAGATGCTGGTTTTATCGTCAAACATATTTATGGAGATTTTGAAAGTAATTCATATAACGTAGAAGCTCACAACACGATACTTTTATGCACAAAATGAAGCATTAAAGGGGGTGAGTCATATGCAAACAAACGTTATTATCATCATCACAAAATAATTGACTTTTATATTCATTCTGAGAAGTGCGTGTTCAATCACACGCACTTTCTTTCGTAAATAGTTCAGACGAGAAGATTGAGAGGTTGATTTTATTGATCGCTATCCTGAAGCAGCCACAATTCCTTATGTTTTGTATGGCACAATTATTTTCCCGTTTTGGGGACGGTCTTACAACTATTGTCATCCTTTATGTGGTTGGAACTACATCGAATGATCCGTTATTAATTGGATTTGTGTTATTTTGTCAATATTCACCAATGTTTTTCTTTGGCTTAATTGGTGGTGTTGCGGCAGACCGATTCAAAAAACATCATATTATGATTGCAGCCGATTTATTTCGGTCTTTCATATTAATAGGAATGATCTTTAGTTTACACCATCCAGTGTATGTCATTATCCTCGTTTTTTTATCAGGTATAGGAAGTGCTTTTTTTTATCCAGCGCGCTCCTCGTATATTCCGGTTGTAGTGGGAGAAAAAAATATTACAGAAGCGATGGGGGTTTCTCAAAGTATTTATTCCGTTATGCAAATTGCGGGTCCTGGGATTGCAGGCCTACTTCTTCTTTTCTTTTCACCGACAGCTCTACTCATTATCGATATTTTTACTTATAGTCTATCCGCATGTTTTATCTTACTGACGGCTGTACTTGTGAAAAAGAACAATAAAGATGAGGAATCGAGCCTTCCAACTTCTAAAGAAAAACAATGGACGGCGATCAAGGAAGGATTGAAGGTCGTATTTCAATCAGCGCCACTTGCTTTTTTAATCCTTTTATTAACACAAGTCATGTTTATTGCAGGAATTTTTAATACCACATCCAACTCTATTTTGCTGCACGAGTTTCAAGTATCAGGTTTTCATTTTGGCATGATTGAAGCATTTTCGGGTATCGGAGCCGTCATCGGTTCCATTTTAGGTCCTTACTTGCTTGGGAAATTCAAACCTGGTTATATTTTAATGACAACGACGATCTTTATGGGAATTTGGATGATGGTCATCATACCGATTGAGTTTTTAGAAACACTGTTTGGGTTACCACCAGTCTACCTTTGGGTGTTTGGTATCGGCTTAATGAATGCTTTCTTGAATGTGCCGATTAGCAGTTTATTTCTAGGGCTGACTCCAAATGCTTATAGAGGACGTGCAATGTCCATCTTACAAATGTTCTCTAACTTCGGTATCATTCTTGGGTTAATCATCGCCGGTATGTTTTCAAAATATATTGGTGTCATTTGGATTACAGCCATCTCTGGCTTAGTACTGCTCGCTATCAGTTTATTCTCAATGAGGATGAAAGGTTTTTCCGCCTTATTAACTGTCACGAGAAAAAATAAAGAGAAACCATCAGTTGCCCAGCTTGAAGTTTAATAAAGTTGGAATAATTTCTCTATCCCTTGCCCATACTGTGGACAACAGTTTTTATAAAGTGAGGGATTGGTTATGTTATTTCTTCATGACGTATGGGTGAATTGGTTTGAAGGGGAAGAAAATGGCTACAATGTGTGTCATTTTCATGAGTGGCGTAAGGAGGACAGCGTGGAGCTGTTAGATCAAGTACCTTTACTCAAGGTGCAGAGTCCTTTGTATGATTACATAGAGAATGATCTTTCAGAACTGCCAAAGACGCTGCTAGAAGCAGTATTTGAGAAATCATATATTCGAAAAAATCATGAACGGCGCAAATTAGAGTATTGTTTTGTGGTGACGGACGGTATACGAATTATTGCTGTGGATACGATTGGGTATTCCATTCCTGTGAGGAAAAGCCGCTTAATCCCAAGGCAGGAGCAATTGGTGTATGAAATGGTGAAAGATGTGAGGGCTGAGGAATATGAATTCTCTCAGGACAGTCTTGAGTCAGCGAAGGAGTATCATATTTTGTCTTTGCCGCCGCAGCACATCTGTGGATTAACGAGAAAAGAAAGACAGTTGAAGCAGCTCATGTTTATGGCGCTCGATCAATTAAAAGGTCTTCAAAACAGGGCGGAGATTGCGTATTGGTATACGGAATGGAACCCTCGCATGTACAATCAAATTAAACGAATGTCATTCGAAGAGATTTGGAACATGCTTTACAATGAAACCATTGATGGATGGTCAGAAAATCATTTAGCATTTTGTGAAAAAATGATTAAGGGACAGCCATTTTTTGAAAAGCTTTGGGAAATGGAAAACGAATCAAAGGTGAATTAGAAAAAGCTTGCAGCGTGATGTGCTGCAAGCCTTTTTTATTTGCGTTTTCTGCCAAGACCCATTGCATTCTCCATTTTTTTCAGCATTTTATTTGCTGCGCGGTTTGCTTTTTCAGCACCTTCGTCAAGAATACGATCAAGCTCGTCTGACTCAAAGAGCTCATAGTATCGATCTTGAATTGGTTTTAAAGCATCAACGACGACGTTCGCAAGATCTCCCTTAAACTCACCATACCCTTTGCCTTCATACTTTTGCTCAAGCTCTGCAATCGATATGTTACCTAATACAGAGTAAATCGTCAGCAAGTTGGCAATTCCAGGCTTGTTCTCTTTGTCATACTTAACGATACCTTCTGAATCCGTCACAGCACTTTTGATTTTCTTTTCAAGCTGCTTTGGTTCATCTAATAAAGTAATGAAGGATTTTTGGTTCGGATCGGATTTGCTCATCTTTTTCGTTGGATCTGCTAAAGACATAATCCGAGCGCCTTCTTTTGGAATCTTCACTTCAGGTACAGTGAAAATGTCATTGTATTTTCGGTTAAAACGTTCAGCAAGCGTTCTAGTCAATTCAAGATGCTGTTTTTGATCTTCTCCGACAGGAACTAAATCAGTACCATATAATAAGATATCGCCAGCCATTAATGGAGGATACGTTAATAGTCCTGAAACAACCGCTTCCTTACCAGCGGATTTATCCTTAAATTGGGTCATTCTCTCTAATTCCCCAATATAAGCAACACATTGCAGCATCCATCCTGCCTGGGCGTGAGCAGGTACCTCTGATTGGATAAACAATGTCGCCTTCTCAGGATCAAGTCCCACTGCTAAATACAGAGCTGCTAAGCTTCTAATATTTTGTCGAAGGGCTAAACGATCCTGATTCACCGTGATGGCATGCTGATCGACTACACAAAAGTAGCCATTATAATCATGCTGGAGATCGACAAATTGCTTCATCGCTCCAATATAGTTCCCCAATGTGACCGAACCGCTCGGCTGAATGCCTGAAAAAATCGTCTTCTTTGTCATACTAAAACCTCTTTTCCTCAATATAAAAAGGCCCACCCGTCACTTTTCAACAGAAAAGGGACGAATGAACCGTGGTACCACCCTTGTTATTTCACATGGAAATCACTCAAGACGTTGATATCGGAGACTGCTCCGTCTAAGCCTACTTACTTTCAAAAGTGTTCGGTTAGCTGCTCCAAAGCCCATTCCATATATGCCATTGTCTGCTCGCACCGGCCGCAGACTCTCTGTTAATGGTGAATATATGTACTCTTCTTTTTCATCGCAACAGTATGTCTATCTATTATAAAGGATGACCATAAAAAAGTCACGAAGCCCCTTATGTGACCTTCTCATCATGTCGTTTGACACTTAAAATTTTAGGTAAAATACCAACAATCTGTCAGAATTTTTTAAAAAGGGATGATTAATTATATGTATAAAACATTATTCCTGCTGAATTTGTTAAATTATTTTAATCAATTTCCGCTTTAATTTGTTGAAGTGATTGAGACTTTAGTTTATAAAAATCCCTCTTTATCCCCATTTACGTTTTTTAAAAATATATGAAATTGATATTGCAATAAATTATTCTATTCATTATAATTAATTTGTTCACACGTTTGTGCTAGGCTCTTTACATAGTGAAAATTCAGAAAAAACAAAAGAAATAGAAAGTAAGCTATTTAGGGACTTTTTTACGCTATTTCTTAAATCTGAATCTCATCTTCTATCGAGACCTTTGAACTAAAACATATTATAAGGGGGAATACAGTTGAAAAAGCGTTGGTCTGTTGTTACTTTAATGCTTATTTTCACACTTGTATTAAGCGCTTGTGGTTTCAGCGGAAACAAATCAGGCGACAGCACGAGCAGTTCTGGAGAGGCTAAAACAACACTAAATGTGAATATCTCCACTGAGCCTTTTTCTCTACATCCGGGATTGGCAAATGATTCAACTTCAGGAAGTGTCATTCGTCAGACTTTTGAGGGATTAACAAGAATTAACGCTGAAGGTAAGCCGGAAAATGCAATGGCTTCTGATATCAAAACAAGTGCTGATGGTAAAACATACACATTCACAATTCGTGATGCAAAATGGTCTAATGGTGACCCTGTTAAAGCAGAAGATTTCGAATATGCTTGGAAATGGGCATTAGATCCTAAAAATGAATCTCAATATGCTTACCAGCTTTACTATATTAAAGGTGCTGAAGCAGCGAACAAAGGAGAAGCAAAAACTTCTGATGTTGGTGTGAAAGCTAAAGACGACAAGACGCTTGTAGTTGAGCTAGAGAACCCAACACCGTTCTTTACTGAACTAACTGCATTCTATACGTATATGCCAGTCAACAAAAAAGTGGCTGAAAAGAATAAAAACTGGTACACAAATGCTGGTGAAAACTACGTATCTAACGGACCATTTGCTCTTACTAAATGGAAACATGGCGGTTCTATCACGCTTGAAAAGAACAATGAATACTGGGATAAAGATACTGTGAAATTGAAAAAGATTAACATGTCTATGATCAAAGATACAAACACTGAGCTTAGCATGTTCGAAAAAGGCGAGCTTGACTGGGCTGGTTCTCCAACTGGTAACCTTCCTACTGAGTCTCTAAAATCATTGAAAAATAAAGGTAATCTTAAGATCCAAACGATTGCAGGTGTTTATAATTATAAATTTAACACTGAAGTAAAACCTTTAAACAATGCAAACATCCGTAAGGCACTTGCTTACTCAATTAATCGTCAAGCGATTGTCGACAAAATTACGCAAGGTGAACAAGTTCCAGCTATGGCAATCGTGCCTCCAACAATGGAAGGTTTTGAGGACAACAAAACTGGATACTTCAAAGATCATGATGTAACGGCAGCGAAAGATCTTCTTGAAAAAGGTGCAAAAGAATTAGGTTATAAATCAGTTTCTGATCTTCCAACATTGAAGTTGTCTTACAACACAGATGAAGCTCACCAAAAGATTGCACAAGCAATTCAAGAAATGTGGAAGAAAGACTTAGGTTTAAAAGTAGAACTTGATAACTCTGAGTGGAATGTTTACATCGATAAACTTCACAGTGGAGATTACCAAATTGGACGTATGGGCTGGTTAGGTGACTTCAACGATCCAGTGAACTTCCTTGAGCTTTATAAAGATAAAGACGGTGGAAACAATGATACTGGATGGGAAAGCAAAGAGTACCAACAATTATTGAATGATTCTGCGAAAGAAACCGATAAAACGAAGCGTGAAGAAATGCTGAAAAAAGCAGAAAAAATTCTTATCAATGATATGCCTATCGCTCCAATTTACTTCTATACTCAGCTTTGGGTGCAAGATCCAAAACTAAAAGGTGTAGTTGTATCTGGACTGGGTGATGCACAATACAAATGGGCACATTTCGAAAAGTAAGAGTCATAGTGTAAGAGATCTACGGCAAGGATCTTAAGGTATATGGAGGATGTCTCTCCATATACCTTTCTTGCTGATTAGAGAAAATGTTGTAAAATCATGGAGGTGCAATTCCGTTGCTTAAATATATCGGTAAGCGATTAATATATATTTTAATCACACTGTTTGTTATTGTAACTGCAACTTTCTTTCTCATGCAGGCAGCACCGGGTGGTCCATTCTCTGGTGAGAAGAAACTTCCTGCTGAAATTGAAGCAAACCTAAACGAGCACTACGGGTTGGACAAGCCCTTATTTGTTCAATATGTAAGCTACTTAGGTTCAGTTGCAAAATTAGATTTTGGTCCCTCATTTAAATATAAAGGACAAACTGTAAATGACTTAATCAGTTCTGGATTCCCCGTTTCCTTTACCCTCGGAATTGAGGCAATTCTCCTCGCATTAGCATTTGGTGTATTGTTTGGGGTCCTTGCAGCGCTCTATCATAACAAGTGGCAAGACTATACGATTGCCATTTTAACGATCTTTGGGATTTCAGTTCCAAGTTTCATTTTAGCTGCGCTACTACAATATGTATTTGCATCTGAGGCAAGCGTTATAGCGATTTTCCCAGTTGCAGGATGGGAGTCTTGGGCCAGCACCGTACTACCTTCTATTGCACTTTCCTTCATGCCTATGGCATTTATCGCTAGACTTGCACGGTCAAGTATGCTTGAAGTTTTAAACAGTGACTACATTAGAACGGCTAGAGCGAAAGGATTAACGAAATCAGCTGTGACGATTAAACACGCCATTCGAAACGCATTGTTACCTGTCATTACATATATGGGACCAATGGCTGCTTCAGTTTTAACAGGTAGTTTTGTCGTGGAGAAGATTTTCGGTATTCCTGGATTAGGCTCTCACTTTGTCACAAGTATTACAAACCGTGATTACACCGTCATCATGGGTGTCACAGTCTTCTACAGTATTATTCTATTAATTAGTATTTTAGTCGTTGACGTCCTCTACGGTATTATCGATCCTAGAATTAAACTGACGAAGGCGAAGAAAGGGGTCTAACACATGGAAGAGATGAGAAAAGATTTATTTGTTCCTGCGACAGCTGACGCAGCAGAATCCGAAAAAATTTCTAAACCTAGTCTATCTTTATGGAAGGATGCTATGCTTCGCTTCCGTGCAAATAAACTTGCAATGGTTGGTCTTACAATCATTTTTATTATTGTGATGTTGGCCATCTTTGTTCCGATTTTTTCTAAGTATGATTATTCAACGACTGATTTACTGAATGCGGACCAGCCGCCTTCAAAAGAGCACTGGTTCGGTACAGATGATTTAGGACGTGACATGTTTGTCCGTACATGGGTCGGGGCAAGAATTTCGATCTTCATCGGTCTTGCTGCAGCTGTTCTTGACGTCATCATCGGGATTATCTGGGGAAGTATTGCAGCATTCAAAGGCGGCCGTACAGATGAAGTGATGATGCGTATTGCTGACGTTTTATGGGCAATTCCAACACTACTAATGGTCATCTTAATGATGGTTGTTCTGCCAAAAGGATTATTAACGATTATCCTTGCCATGACAGTCGTAGGCTGGATCAACATGGCACGTATCGTTCGGGGACAGGTTTTACAATTGAAGAGTCAAGAGTACGTTCTTGCCGCACAAACATTAGGTGCGAAAACATCTAGACTTTTATTTAAACACTTAATTCCAAACTCAATGGGACCAATTCTTGTGACGATGACATTAACCATTCCTTCTGCTATTTTTACAGAGGCATTCTTAAGCTATCTAGGGCTTGGTGTACCTCAGCCATTAGCGAGCTGGGGAACAATGGCGTCTGACGGAATTCCAGCCATGACGTACTACCCGTGGAGATTATGGTTCCCAGCCGCATTTATCTGTATTACAATGTTTGGTTTTAACGTGGTTGGAGACGGACTAAGAGACGCTTTAGATCCGAAGTTGCGTAAATAAGGAGTGATTAGGATGGAACGTGAACGTATTCTAGAGGTGAAAGACCTTGCAATCTCATTTAAAACATATGGTGGAGAGGTTCAAGCCATTCGTGGTGTGAACTTCCACTTAAATAAAGGCGAGACACTTGCTATTGTAGGTGAATCTGGCTCTGGTAAAAGTGTGACATCACAGGCCATCATGAGATTAATTCCGATGCCGCCGGGTTATTTCAAGCGCGGACAGATCCTGTTTGATGGGCAAGATATTGTCAAGAAAACTGAAAAACAAATGCAAAACATTCGAGGTAAAGACATTTCAATGATCTTCCAAGATCCAATGACTTCTTTGAATCCAACGATGAAGGTCGGGAAACAAATTACAGAAGTGCTGTTTAAGCACGAACAAATTTCAAAAGAAGCGGCTGAAAAAAGAGCCATTGAATTACTGGAGCTTGTTGGAATTGCAATGCCTGAAAAAAGAATCAAACAATACCCACACGAATTTAGTGGCGGGATGAGACAAAGGGTTGTCATTGCGATGGCACTTGCAGCAGACCCAAAGCTATTGATTGCCGATGAGCCGACGACAGCACTAGATGTAACGATTCAGGCGCAAATTTTAGAATTAATGAAAGAAATTCAGCAAAAGGTTGAAACGTCAATTATCTTTATTACACATGATCTAGGTGTTGTCGCCAACGTCGCTGATCGTGTAGCTGTTATGTATGCAGGTCAGATTGTTGAGACAGGAACGGTTGATGAAATTTTCTACAATCCACAACATCCGTATACATGGGGACTATTAGCGTCAATGCCAAGCCTTGATACAGATGGCGGAGATGAAGGAAAGCTGACTGCAATCCCAGGAACACCGCCAGATCTGACAAACCCGCCGAAAGGAGATGCATTTGCACTCCGAAGCGATTATGCAATGAAAATTGACTTTGAACAAGAACCGCCAATGTTCAAAGTATCAGATACGCATTATGTGAAATCATGGCTACTTCATCCGAATGCACCTAAAGTTGAACCGCCTGCTTCTGTAAAGGCGAGAATGCGTGAACTAGAAGGTAGCTACGAAAAACCTGTATTAGTAAAAGAGGGTGAATAGCATGGCAGAAAAACTGTTAGAAATCAAAAATTTAAAGCAGCATTTCCATACAGCAAGAGGAACGGTGAAAGCAGTTGACGGCGTTTCATTTGATATTTACAAAGGTGAAACACTAGGCCTTGTAGGTGAGTCTGGATGTGGTAAATCCACTACGGGCCGTTCCATCATTAGGCTTTATGATGCGACAGATGGTGAGGTTCTTTATAAAGGGGAAAGTGTACACGGGAAGAAATCAAGACAAAAAATGCTTGAGTTCAACCGTCAAATGCAGATGATCTTCCAAGATCCATATGCCTCACTGAACCCTAGAATGACAGTGCTTGATATCATTGCAGAAGGCATCGACATTCATGGTCTTGCGAAAACAAAGAAAGCACGTAAAGAGCGTGTGTACCAATTGCTTGAAACTGTTGGCTTGAACAAAGAGCATGCAAACAGATATCCGCATGAATTCTCAGGTGGTCAAAGGCAGCGTATCGGGATTGCCCGTGCATTAGCAGTTGAACCAGATTTTATCATTGCCGATGAACCAATCTCTGCATTAGATGTGTCGATCCAAGCACAGGTCGTCAACTTAATGAAAGAGCTTCAAGAAGAAAAAGGGTTAACGTACTTATTCATTGCCCATGACCTGTCCATGGTAAAATACATCAGCGATCGTATTGGCGTGATGTATTTCGGGAAATTGGTAGAGCTGGCACCAGCGAATGAATTATACGAAAACCCGCTTCATCCATATACAAAATCATTATTATCTGCGATTCCGCTTCCAGATCCAGATTATGAGCGTAACCGCAAACGGATCAAGTATGATCCATCTGTTCACAAAGGAACAAACACTGAGTTCCGTGAAGTGAAGCCAGGTCACTTTGTGAGCTGCACAGAGGAAGAATTCAAAGAGCTTCAGGCAAAACAATGATAAGAAGGAAGAAGCGCTGCTATGTCAGTGCTTCTTTTTTTATTTTACAAAAAAACAAGATGATGGTAATTTCTAGTTAACAACAAGCGGGTTCTAGGAGGAAATCAGATGTCGATATGGAAGACGTTTCGCTATTCATTCTTTCACTTTCTCATTGTATTCATGCTTTTTTCAACGTCATTTTTGAGAAAGCCAAATGGAGGACAGTGGATGCTCATATTTATGGTGCTCATTGGCATCGTGTCTTTTTCCGTGGAATATATGCTTCACCGGAAAACAAGCAATCAGAAAGAGGAAGCACGTCGCAGGAAGTATCTTTATTTCATCATGTTTCAAGCCGGGATGACACTCATCCTGTTTGTCTGTTTTCAATTACTCATGGAACATTCGATATAAAACTTTTTTCTGTTGTTTGAAAAAAAGTGAAACTAGAGGAGACTTTGTTGCGTCTTACTAGTACAGGCGTTTAAATAGCAGGAAATCGGGAATATCTAAGGAAGTGGTTCTTAACGATATCATAAGGAGCGGATCCATGAATTGGTATGAAAAGCTCAGTGAATACTTCCCGATAGAAGAAATGAAGTCAAAAGAGCATATGGAAGCTTTATTAAAGGAAAGAAGTGATGTTTATCATAAGGAGGAAGGATCTCATCATGTGATGATGTACGCCGAATTTGATAATTTTATCTTTATTGATTATTTATTTGTTTCCAGAGATGCAAGAGGTGAAGGCCTCGGATCAAAGCTCATTCATAAGCTGAAGGAAAAAAAGAAACCGATCTTGCTTGAGGTTGAGCCTGTAGATGAAGATGATGCAGATACTGCAAAACGCCTAAAGTTTTACCAAAGAGAGCACTTCAAGCATGCAGAATCAATCGGTTATAAACGCAGGTCACTTGCAACAAATGAAGTGAACCGCATGGAAATCCTTTATTGGTCGCCTCTTACAGATAATGAAGAAGAAATGATGGAGGCAATGAGGAAAACCTATGAACGAATCCATACGTATAAAGATGAAGAATGGTATGGGCAGTCGTATGAAGATGTAGATGATGTATTGAAGGTCATTGAAAATAGAAAACAAAAAAATATTTTCGATCATCTCGACTAAATGAGAATGTTCAGACATCAAGCAACACGAGAAAATGAATGAAATTGTCTAGTTTTTGTCACAAAAATTGCAAGAAAATCTGTTCACACTTACTTTTTTATAGTATAATCACTATAAAGATTACTTATTTAGAACAATTTTAATTTAAGAATACAGATCAATATTCATTCTACAAATTGAGGAGTGAAGATTTATGGTAACATTATACACATCACCAAGCTGTACATCATGTAGAAAAGCAAGAGCGTGGTTAGAAGAGCACAATATTCCGTATCAAGAGAGAAACATCTTTTCAGAGCCTCTTTCAATCGATGAAATCAAAGAAATTCTTCGAATGACTGAAGACGGTACAGATGAAATTATCTCAACACGTTCAAAAGTATTCCAAAAGCTAAATGTGAATGTTGAGACAATGCCTCTCCAACAATTGTATAAACTAATCAATGAGCATCCAGGTCTTTTAAGACGTCCAATTATCTTGGATGAAAAAAGACTACAAGTTGGCTACAATGAAGATGAAATTAGACGTTTCCTTCCAAGAACGGTTCGTACATTCCAACTAAGAGAAGCTCAGCGACTTGCTAACTAATAGAAAAAACGAAAAGCTGCCGATGATTTGGCAGCTTTTTTTATTTATTTTCAGCCGTTTGTTCGTAAAACAGGCTGGCTAAAATGACCATGACGACTGTTAAAAACGGAAGCATCAATTCAAGAGTCGCATGCTGAGCCATAAATTCATTCAATTTCACATCACGAACAATCATTTCACCGCCAGTAAAAGCCAAAAGAGCACTTCCTCCGTATAAAAGATACGGAAATTTGGTTAGAGCGGTATGAATCAGTTTACTTCCCCAAATAATAATCGGTACTGAAATCATCAGGCCAAAAGCAGTCAGCAGCATGTTGCCTTTTGCCGCCCCTGCAACTGCAATCACATTATCAAGTGACATAAAGAGGTCGGCAATCACAATGGTCTGAATCGCACGCCAAAGGGAGCCGCTGCTTTTAATGCGAATCGATTCTTTCTTTTGTTCAATTAACAAATTGTATCCTATATAAAGGAGAAAAAGTCCGCCGATAAATTGTAAATAAGGGATGGTCAATAAATAAACTGCGGCACCTGTCATTGTAATTCTCATCAGCACGGCCAAAAGTGTGCCGATCCATATGGCTTTATTCCGTTTGTCATTTGACAAGCTGCGGCTAGCCATCGCAATGATCAATGCGTTATCTCCGCCTAAAATCAGATCAATGCCAATAATCATCAGTAAGGATATGATCCACTCTGTTTCCATCCATTTCACCTCATGTCTAATAGAGCTCGTACAACCAATATATGAGGACAATTCAAATATATGTTTCTGTAAGTTTTCTCTGCAAAAAATGCGTTTTTATTTCTTTTATTCATGTTTTATCATAAAATAGACAGTACGAAGTGATACCTCAATTCTTTAAAAGGTTAACATGTAGACGGAACGGGTAAAGTGTAGTAAAGTACTATTAATTGGGAGCTTGTATGTCCCTTCAACATCTTATATAGAAGGGAAGGTTGGCAAAATGGAAATCGAAAGAATTAATGAACATACAGTGAAATTTTATATTTCCTACGGTGATATTGAAGACCGCGGATTTGACCGTGAAGAGATTTGGTATAATCGTGAACGCAGTGAAGAGCTGTTTTGGGAAGTAATGGACGAAGTGCACGAAGAAGAAGAATTTGCAGTTGAGGGGCCGCTTTGGATTCAAGTGCAGGCACTTGACAAAGGTCTTGAAATTGTCGTGACGAAAGCCCAACTTTCTAAAGATGGACAAAAGCTCGAATTGCCGATTCCAGAAGATAAAAAAGATCAAACAGATGAAGAAAGTCTAGATGCACTGCTTGATGATTTTCAAAAAGAAGAGCAGGATCAAGAAGATCATAATGAGAAGGACAAAAAACTTCAACTTCAATTTGTGTTGAAAATGGATGACTTTGAAGATTTGATTGCACTTTCTCAATTAAATATGCAGGATTTTACCACAAGTTTATATTCGTTTGAAAACCGTTATTATCTATATGTTGACTTCCACGAGGATTTGTCAGATGAGCAAGTGGAGAATAAGCTCAGCATTTTGCTTGAATATGCTCATGAATCAGTGGTCAGCATTTACAGACTGAAAGAATACGGTCAGCTGATTATCGAAGGAAATGCCCTTGAAACGATTCAACAGCACTTCTCGTAACCAACAAAAGTCGATTTCTATAGAGGAATCGGCTTTTTTATCTGAATGAATAGGTAAATAAAGAGATCGGCAAGGAGAAAATGAAATGAGAAATTTAGTTAAAGTTCTATTTTTTCTTATCATTACGATAGGTGCTTATTTAGTCATTCAATTAATTGCTGGTGATTTAGCGGTCAGTGTATTAAGTTCTGTCAGTGTTCTATTCACTTTATCGATTATCTTCATCGGGTTTGTCATATTCTTGGAGAACCGGAATCCATCTCAAACGATAACGTGGCTTGTCCTGCTTGGCAGCTTTCCGTTATTCGGCTTTCTGTTCTATATTTTCTTTGGACGCAATATCAAAAAACGCCGGCTGTTTGAAAAGAAAGCCATCCTGGACGAACAGTTAATCCAGGAAGATGAACATATTCATAGAGAAGCGATTGAGAAAATGACGCATATGGGTGATCATCAGCAGCTCTTATTTAAGCTGGCCCACAGACTTGGACATACCCCTATTACGTATCGCACGTCCTCTAAAGTCCTGACCAATGGAGAAGAAACATTCTCTCATATTTTTGAAGAAATTAAAAAGGCGACACATCACATTCATTTAGAATATTATATTCTCCGTCATGATGACCTTGGACAAGAATTAAAGGATATTCTCATTGATAAAGCGAAAAATGGTGTGATTGTCCGCTTTTTATATGACGATGTAGGGAGTTTGAAGCTCTCTCGACAATATATTGCTGACCTCGAAAAGGCTGGCGTTCAGATCGTTCCATTTTTACCTGTGAGGCTGCCTCTGTTAAATAATAAAATCAATTTCCGAAATCACAGAAAAATTGTCGTGATTGATGGAGAAGTTGGATTTGTTGGCGGGCTGAACATTGGAGACGAATATTTGGGCAGAAGCAGACAATATGGTTTTTGGCGTGACACTCATTTGATGATTAAGGGTGAAGCTGTACGTGATCTGCAGCAGATTTTCATGCAGGATTGGTACTATATGACGAATGAAAGATGCGCAGGTGTGGATTACTTTAAAGATTTCAGCCATCTTGAAAGCACAACAGAAGGCGTACAAATGATTGCTGGTGGTCCTGATAAACAGTGGGAGGTCATTAAAAATCTCTTTTTCTCCATGATTATCTCTGCCAAAAAGTCTATTTGGATCGCTTCACCATATTTTGTGCCGGATGATGATATTTTGTCTGCATTGAAAATTGCTGCTTTAAGCGGAGTAGACGTACGGATTATTGCCCCGAAGAATCCAGATAAACGGATCGTCTTCCATGCGTCCCGTTCATACTTCCCGGAGCTTTTAGAAGCAGGGGCAAAGGTGTATGAATATGATCAAGGCTTTATGCATAGTAAATTTATCATTGTGGATAGTGAGCTGGCTTCGATAGGAACGGCCAACATGGATATGAGAAGCTTTCATTTGAATTTTGAAGTGAATGCCTTCCTCTACAAAACGAGAAGCACTGAGAAGCTCGTAAACGACTTCTTAGGTGATTTAGAGCAGTCACACGAGATAGTCCCAGAAGAATTTGCAAAGAGACCGTTAAGGGTAAGGCTCTTTGAATCAACAGCAAGATTATTATCGCCATTACTATAAAGATTGTATTTCCCCCCTTTTTATCAGAGGGGGTTTTTCATTTTCCTCAGTAAAACATCAGTAAAATCATATTTTCACACCATAAAAGTTCATTTTGCCTATTCGCTCTCTTATAGATGAACAGGCTATAATACGGTCATCAAAGACTAAGGGGCGAGCTGAATGAATACAGCGATCATGGATAATGGAAAGCTTATTCGTATTACACATCATTTATCTAAAAACCGGCTGGAGCATGTCAGGACGACGTGCAAGTTTTACTGCCCAGAATGCAGGGAAGAAGTGCAATTAAAGCTTGGTGAACAGCGTGTCTATCATTTTGCACATAAACAGCTCACTGCATGTCCACTAGCCTCAGGCGAAACGGCTTATCATCAGGCGGGAAAAGAAGCCATTATGAATTGGCTTCAGCGGCTTGGGCATAAACCGGTGCTTGAAAAGTATGTGTCAAAGGTTCATCAGCGTCCTGACGTGGCCGTCTCTATTGGAGGAACAAGCTATGCAATCGAATATCAATGCTCAAATATTTCGCGGCAAGAGCTACGTAAAAGGACAGCAGGACTCCGTCAAGCAGGGCACTTCCCTATATGGGTCATAGGAGCAAATCGTTTAAAGCGAAAATCTGCCCAGCTCTTTTCCTTCTCCTCCATTCATTGGGGAATGTTGAGGGAATCAAAGAAAGGGGGTCTGATTTTTTACTGTCCGCTTCAGAATCGATTCATCCATCTTGCTCAATTCCTTGTATTTCAACCAACAAAAATATGTGCCGTTATGACTGTCAGATCGCCAACAGCATACCGCCAATTTTCAGATATCCTATCGCAGCCCTCAAGCAAGCGCCAAGTCTCCAAGCAATGGCTAAGATGTATACAGCAATTTAGACAGCGGCCACCTCGTATTTTATCAAATGAAAGCAAACGATTAAGAGACGTTTTTTATGAGCATCATCAAACAGCTTTCCCTTTTCTGCCGGCTGAATTATTTATCCCGCTGCCAGAAGCGTACATCTTTACAAGCCCCGTTTATGTCTGGCAGGGGTGTCTATATGATTGGATCATAAGAAAAAAAGGTAGCAGTCCAGTGACGATTCAACTGCTGATGAAAGAAATGAAGCGGTGTATCCAGATGAAAGAAGTAAAGCTTCGATATGGCGATGTTTCAATAGAAGAAATAAAAGAGGTTATCACCTCATATGTTCATGCGCTTGTCAGACAAGGGTTTTTGCATATGACGAAAGAGGGTAATTATGAAGTAGTGTCAAAACAAATGCCGATACAAACAGTAGATGAAGCGTTCAAACGAGATGCTTTCTTATTTCATTAGCATGTTTCATGCCCACTTTGATCATGATAAGAAAAAGGTGGTGCTGCGATTGAATAGAAAGAAACGCTTTTTTCTCATTTTTTTAGTCTGTTTGGTATTTATTTCTGCATATGATTTGACAAATATAGTTCAAAACAAAGAAGATAAATACAACACCAATTTCTTTCACTTTCCGAAAGGTTGGTTCAACACAACTTATGCAAGGGGGATTCATATGACTTCACAAAGCAAAAACAACCATTTACCAGACAGAAGCGAAGTAAAAGAAGAAAACAAATGGCGGCTTGAAGATATTTTTGAAAGCGTCGATGCATGGAACAAGGAATTCGAAGCGGTCAAAAAAGAAATTCCTAAGCTCGCCCAATTTAAAGGCAAGCTCGCCCATTCTGCTGATGTACTGTATGAAGCCCTAACCTTTCAGGATCAGCTTTCTGAAAAGCTTGGTAAGCTTTATACATATGCGCACATGAAATACGATGAGGATACAACGAACTCATCATTTCAAGCGCTGAATGATAAAGCATCGAATTTATTTACACAACTCTCTAGTACTTCTGCTTATATTGTTCCAGAGATTTTATCGATTCAAGAAGATAAATTGCAGCAGTTTATTTTGGAAAAAGAAGAATTAAAACTGTATTCCCATGCTCTTGAAGAAATTAATAAAGAACGACCACATATTTTAAGTGAGGATCAAGAGGCTTTATTAGCTGAGGCATCTGAACCTCTCTCAACTTCATCTACTACTTTTAGTATGTTTAACAATGCTGATATTTCGTTCCCTTCTGTAAAGGATGAAAATGGGGAAGAAAAGAAGATTACCCACGGCAACTTTATTACATTTTTAAACAGTGATGACCGTGAAGTGAGAAAGAATGCTTTTAAAGCTGTGTATAAAACGTATGATCAGTATAAAAACACTCTTGCTTCGACACTGAGCGGTTCGATTAAAAAGGATAATTTTTATGCAAAAGTACGAAATTATAAATCGGCAAGAGAATCAGCACTATCTCGGAACAGTATTCCAGAAGAAGTATATGACAATCTAATTGATACCGTTCATCAATATTTACCGTTATTACACCGTTATATTGAATTGCGTAAAAAGGTATTAAAGCTTGATGAAGTGCATAACTATGACTTGTATACGCCACTTGTAAAAGATGCTGGCATGAAGCTAACCTACGATGAAGCAAAGGATTATATGCTAAAAGGGTTAGCACCATTAGGAGAAGAATATGTATCTGTGTTAAAAGAGGGACTCAATAATCGCTGGGTGGACGTTTATGAGAATAAAGGGAAACGTAGCGGTGCGTATTCATCTGGAAGCTATGGCACAAATCCATATATCCTCATGAACTGGCAAAATAACATTGATAATTTATTTACACTGGCTCATGAATTTGGGCACTCTGTCCACAGCTACTATACAAGAAAGCATCAGCCATATCCGTATGGAAACTATAGCATCTTTGTAGCTGAAGTAGCTTCTACGACAAATGAAGCGTTACTTGGCGAATACCTGCTGAATCATCTAGATGATAAAAAACAGCGTTTGTATGTGTTAAATCACTTGCTAGAAGGATTTAGAGGAACGGTATTCAGACAGACGATGTTTGCTGAGTTTGAGCATCTGATTCATGTGAAAGCACAAGAAGGAGAGGCTTTAACGCCAGAATTCATGACGAACCTCTATTACGACCTGAACAAGAAGTATTTTGGAGACGGCATGGTTGTGGATAAAGAAATCGGATTAGAATGGACGAGAATCCCTCACTTCTATTACAACTATTATGTATATCAATATGCAACAGGCTATAGTGCAGCACAGGCATTAAGCAAGCAAATCTTAGAAGAAGGAAAACCTGCGGTGGAGCGCTACACAGACTTCCTTAAAGCAGGAAGCTCTGATTATCCAATCAATGTGCTGAAAAAAGCAGGTGTTGATATGGCTTCCAAAGAACCAATCGAAGCAGCATGTCAATTGTTCGAAGAAAAATTAAAAGAAATGGAAGAGCTCATCTCTAAAACGGGTGAGTAATGAAAAGACTTCTGTCAGACGTGTGAGTGCAAACTCATCTTTTGACAGGAGTTTTTTTCTCACAAAAAAAGACCTCTTCGCATGTAGAGGCCGCTTCTTATCATCACCCTTTAAATCCCTTAAAGGTCTTCCGATGGTTCATTCGATAAAGTGTAAAAAGTATTGCAGCAAATAAGAGAGGCGATGTGAGATAAAGAGGAAGCATTTTCATTAAGCCTAATATATTTAAAAAGAAACATAAGCCAATGGAAACAAGTCCAATGGTTGTGCTGCGCATGCAGATCCCTCCATTTTTTCGTTACTTTCACTATATGAAAGTGACAACCCTCTTATGTTTTGTGACAAAAATATGAACATATAGTATATCTGTTGTCATAAGTCGACAAAATTTGATATACTACAGATGTGAAATTAATCACATACAAACATTACCCCTTTGTTTGACCGTGAAAAATTTCTCCCATCCCCTTTGTTGTCGTTAAGACATAGTGAAACCGCGCTTATCCCGGCGCGGTTTCTTCGTGGTTTAAAAAAGAACAAGTGTTCCTTTTTGAGGTAAAGAAAAAACATGGGTCAGCACCCATGTTCATTCTCACAGCGATAGACATCAAGATCTGAAGGATGATCATCTTCTTTGTAGCGCCAAAACATTTCTTGATGCACTTGTACACGTTCGACTTTTTTAGCGAAAGCCAGCTTTTTCATTTCTCGTTCAACTTCTTCAAGTGTCAGGTCATATACGACCGCAATCTCTTTGGCAGATGCAAATTGAAAGTAAGCAATAAACCATTCAATTGGAGGCCGTACTGATGGGGTTGGTTTTTCACCAATCATTTCAAAAAGGATTTCCTCGTACACATCGTAAGAGTACGCACCTGAAATTTTTAATCCTTCATCTCCGTTTACTGTATTAAAAAAGGCAAAGGTCGGAAGCTCAGACACGTCCATTTCAGCGGCAATTTTCATATCACATTTTAGTGCTTTGACAGCACTTTGAGAATGAATATCGCGCTGGAATTCCTCGATATCTAGTCCAGCGCTTTTTGCATTTTCTAGCAGTACATGTTCACTTGTGACATCTTGCTGATGGCAAAAAAGTGATTCTTGAATGAGACGCAGAAATTTCATTCCGCATTTTCTGCCTTGAAGTTCAGCCGCTTTTAATGCAAGCGAGGCGAGATAGGGTGAGGTCACAATTTGTTCAGACAGCATTTGTTCTTTTTTGGTCTGAGTTTTGGTCGCGAATTTCCCCCATGCTTCGGTGAGTAAATGCTTTTTTCGTTTTCGATTCAATGCATTAATACTAGAGCTTGTCACCGTTCGTAAAGTGAAAAAACGGCCGTACTTCATTTTCAATTTTTTAATGGATGGCTCTAATAACCAGCAGTCTGGACTTAGAGGGTCAATGAATACATAGATTTCAATCGGCTTTTGAGGATGTCCGTGACAGTGTGAGAAATATTGATCGTGCGTATTGCAGCTCAAGATCGTCCATCCTTTTCAGGTGTTTGATTGACCATATGACGAGCCGTTAAAGAGAGCCGCTCAAATAAAAAGTCACGAATATCGCCGGTTAATCCTACTTGATCCATTGCATCCTCCATGCATTCAAGCCATGCGTCAGCCCGCTCCTCAGTAATCGGAAAAGGGAGATGTCTCGCCCGTAGCATAGGGTGACCATGCTCCTCTGTATAAAGCGGGGGTCCGCCTAAATATTGAGTTAAAAACTGTTTTTGTTTTCTTGCTGTTTCTTTTAAGTCATCCGGGAAAATAGGATGAAGCAAAGGATGACACTTTACATTTTCATAAAAAGTATCAACAAGTTGCGATAGAAGTTCCTCTCCAACCGCTTCGTAAGGTGCGTTAAACGATTGTACCATGTTGACTACTCCTTTTACTCGTAGTTAATAGGATGAAGCGCCCTATTGTGAATTCATTTATTTCAAAAGTGATATTCAGTTTGTTCTATTTTATTGTTTCTATTCTTGTATATTTATTTTAACAACCTCAACTCAATTCCACAAACAAACCGCTTTGGTCTATTGGAAATAAGGGGAGAGGCGGGTTCCGTGATCAATTGACCATATCATAACACATTCAGTCAAAAAAGGGTGAAAAGCGACATACAAAAAACCGAAGAGGTTATTCTCTTCGGTTTAAGCGAAATATTGTGCTGTGATTTTCTTTACATAATTTTGTGTTTCTTTAAATGGTGGAATGCCGCCGTATTTATCGACATTTCCTGAGCCTGCATTATAAGCAGCTAAGGCGAGTGAGACATTTCCATTATATTTCTGAAGCATTTGTTTTATATATTTCGTACCGCCTTCGATGTTTTGGGCCGCATCAAAGGCATTATTCACACCAAGGGACTTAGCTGTAGAAGGCATAAGCTGCATGAGGCCAAGTGCGCCTGCATGGCTAACCGCATTCGTACGATAGCCGGATTCTTGCTTAATGACCGCATGAATCAGCTTTTCTGGAACACCATGTTTTTGAGCCATTTGTGACACAATTTGATTAATTTCTTTTGATGATGAGCCGCTTGAAACAGCCTTTTGAAGCGGCGGCGTGTAGCTGTTGTTTAAGACATTTCCAATACCATTTGCTGCATTCAATTGAGCGTCATTTGCATATGAAGGTTGAGCTTGAAGCTGCTCACCACCAGCGATAGCAGATAAGTATGGGTTTGTACGCGCGTATTGCGTGTTCGGAGCCGTTGAAGGGTCCGTTCCCATCAATGCAGAAATTGAAAGCGGCAGGCGTGATAATTCTGATCCGCCTAAAAAATCTTGCAGCAGCGACTGAAATGAAGCTTGTGCATTCGATTCTTGGCCGCCCGGCATTTGCGTTTGTCCAGGGTCTGATTGTAACGTTTTAAGCGCTTGGAGCTGCATAAAGGATTGAATTTGATTGACGTTCATCTTGTTCCTCCTTCAAGGAATTCATCTATTCTGTGTTTTCATTTTCTCTTCATAAAAACGTACGACTTTGTTTTTCGTGTTTCGTACAGGGATTTGAAATTGTTGGAGCAATGCGGAGAATGCGGATTGTCCGATTTCCAGGTCGCTCACTTCAAATTCAAGTTCATAGTCCTCTATTGTTAAATATCGGTTGTGATCCAAAACAATTAAGCCTTCTTTGATCATTTTTTCAGCTCTTGACGTTTCAAGTGAACCAAAATACACAATTTGATCCTTTTGAATGTTCAAATGGTCTAGCCTGTCAGCCACTTCACCTTTTGGCAGCTGAAAATCGTCAAGGCTTGAAGGAGGAGCAATTGTTTGGTGGGTTTCGAGTAAGCCTATTTCGTGTGGTTCCTTTAACGTGAGAACCCACTGATCGTTTTTTTCTCTCATTCTTAATGCAGCAAATTGAGATTTTATATCAAATTGGGGTGTATCAAAGTAATAGTTGGTTTGTGTGTGAAAATCCGAATCCTTCAATTGAAAATGTTGTTTCAACTGTTCAAATTCTTCTTTCATTAACAATTGCTTTAGTTCTATTTCAATTTCCTGGGCCATTTTGACATCAACCTTTCATTTAGAGGAAATATGATTATTGTACATGAAGTATGTTCATCATGTAAAAGACAGTTTTTATCTATTATTTCTCTTTCCGCATGTGCCAAAATCAATGGATAATTACGTGAAAGGATCATTTATAAGAAGAAAATAGGATTTTCTCAAAAAGTTCGGTTTATCAATATTGAACTTGATATGATAAAATAAAGCTGTACTTTGTTGTAAAGGAGATCATGATGCAAAACCGAATTGAAATCGCAGAAGCAACTTTAAAAGAAGACAGGCTGATTTTGACGACCAAGTCAGAAGAGCAAATCCAAAAAGCAAAAGCATCAGGACAAATGCTTGTTGATTCTGATCACTTTGCGTTCGTTTACATACTTGAAAACGAGGAGTCCTTTTCATATCTTATCTTAGGGGAACATACATGGGGTCCATTAAAAGAAGCAATGAATCTTGACATCCCTGTCTATTTGACAGCAGGAGGCCATTCGTTAGAACTCATTCAGCTTCATCAAGAATTACATTATTTAATCGACAATATTAAAGACAATGCCAATTACGGAGATATGGAAGAGAAAGTGAAGAGCACATTCCTCTGAAATAATTAGGTATATGGAATTGGGGGAAGTTTCATGGACAAAAAACAATGGGATCAATTCCTCGCACCGTATAAACAAGCAGTCGAAGAATTAAAAGTGAAACTAAAAGGCATTCGAAAGCTGTATGAATTCGAGGATGACCATTCACCAGTAGAATTTGTCACAGGCCGAGTGAAACCCGTTGCCAGCATATTAGAAAAGGCAAAGCGTAAAAACATCCCAATGCATGAAATTGAAACGATGCAGGATATTGCTGGGCTTCGCATTATGTGCCAGTTTGTAGAAGACATACAAGTCGTGAAAAAAATGCTCCAGTCACGAAAAGACTTCGTGGTTGTTGATAAACGCGACTATATTGCAGAGCATAAAGAAAGCGGATACCGTTCGTACCACCTTGTTGTGTTATATCCGCTGCAAACGATCAATGGAGAGAAACAGCTCCTTGTCGAAATCCAAATTCGTACACTTGCGATGAATTTCTGGGCGACCATTGAGCATTCTCTGAATTATAAATATAGCGGGAATATCCCGGAGAAAGTCAAGCTGCGCCTTCAAAGAGCTTCTGAGGCAGCATCTCTTCTTGATGATGAGATGTCCGAAATTAGAGGGGAAATTCAAGAAGCACAAGTAGCATTTTCCCGGAAAAAGAAAAACGACAGCTGAGCCTGTGCTTGATCAAATATGATGCTGCCCTCTTATAGCAGCAAGGTGGAAAAGGAGAAGAATTCATGAAATTTGCAGTTTCTTCGAAAGGGAATTCTGTATCTGACACACTCAAAAATAAAATTCAGACCTACTTATTGGATTTCGGAATGGAACTCAATGAAGAGGAACCAGATCTTGTCATTACGGTTGGTGGTGACGGCACCCTTCTTTATGCATTTCACCGTTATAGCGACCGTCTGAATGAAACAGCTTTTGTGGGTGTTCATACAGGTCATCTTGGTTTTTATGCTGACTGGGTGCCAAGTGAAATTGAAAAACTCGTCTTAGCTATAGCGAAAACACCTTATCACATTGTGGAATATCCAATCTTAGAAGTCATTGTCAGATACAACGACGGCGGCAGAGAAGAGAAATATTTAGCCATGAATGAATGTACGATTAAAAGTATGGAAGGGACACTTGTGGCAGATGTTGAAATTAGGGGTCAGCTGTTTGAAACATTCAGAGGTGACGGTCTTTGTCTGTCTACACCGTCTGGCAGTACAGCCTATAATAAAGCACTTGGGGGCGCCATTATTCATCCTTCCATTAGAGCCATTCAGCTGGCAGAAATGGCTTCAATCAACAACAGAGTGTTTCGAACGGTCGGTTCGCCGCTTATTTTACCAGACCATCATACTTGTGTCATTAAACCGAGGAATGATGTCGATTTTCAGGTAACCATTGATCATTTGACGCTGCTTCATAAGGACGTCAAATCCATTCAATGCCGGGTAGCAGACGAGAATGTCCGCTTTGCCCGATTTAGACCATTTCCATTTTGGAAAAGGGTGCAAGATTCCTTTATCGGAAAAGGTGAATAAGAAAGAGGTCGTTCTCGCTGGAATACTTTACACTAAACAAAACCATGACAGCCAAAGAAGAAGGGCTGCTTTTAAAGGATTATTTAATAGATATTGGCATTTCGAAAAGAATGCTGACGGATATTAAATTTGATGGCGGTGATCTCCTCATTAATGGAGAGCATGTGACTGTGAGATACAAGCTGCATAACGGAGACACGCTCACTATTTTATTCCCCGAGGAAAAAGTGAGTGAAGGGCTGAAGCCTGCTCAGATTCCGCTTGATATTTTATTTGAGGATGAGCACGTTCTTGTGCTGAATAAAAAGCCACATATCCCGTCTATTCCTTCTCGGGAGCACCCAGAGCACAGTATTGCGAATGGATTGCTGCATCATTATGCAGAGCAGTCTGTTCGGCTGACGGTTCATTTAGTGAACCGCCTTGATCGTGATACATCTGGCGTCATGCTTGTGGCCAAGCATCGCTTTGCCCACAGCCTTTTATCAAAAGCGCAGAAAAGTGGAGCGGTCAAACGAACATACAGAGCGTTTACACATGGCTTGATCAAAGAAAAGCGTGGAACCATTCGTGCAAAAATTGCCCGAAAAGGAGATAGTATCATCGAGCGAATGGTCGATGATACTGGACAGGAAGCTGTGACGCATTTTACAGTGCGAGCGGTGGACGCTGAGTTGAACATGTCAGATGTGACGCTGGCACTTGAAACGGGGAGAACCCATCAAATTCGTGTTCATATGCAGTATCTTGGTCATCCGCTCATCGGAGATACGTTATATGGCGGAACGAGTGAGCAGATGAACCGGCAGGCACTGCATAGTGAGACTCTTGTCTTTCCTCATCCGATGACCGGGGAGGAAATGACATTCTCGGCTCCGCTTCCTGAAGACATGAAATCATTGCTCCGTTAAATAGAGAAACCCGGCTACCTGCAAGCTCAGGACCGGGTTTTTTTATGATGTGAAATGCTGAAACCTTGAATCGTCATAAGGCATAGAGGATGGAACAGAAACCGTTTCAAGCTCAGGGTATTTAAGGGCAGACAGCCGGTGGCCAAATACACAGCCTGTATCAATGTTGACGGTTCTGCCAACGAACCGCGGTTCTTTCACTGGTGTATGCCCGTAGACAATCCATGGTTTTCCGCGATATTCCTTTGCCCAATCCTTCCGCACAGGTCGTCCATCCGGCCATGTTTCTCCTGTGACTGCGCCAAATAATAGATAGGATCGCATCTGTTTGTTCGGCTTTCTACCAATGTCCTTTTCCTTCATCGCTGCGTGAGCAATCATTAGTTCATCAGGAATAAGTACATCGTAAAGCGGAGCCTTCTCAAATAGCTGCTTAAATTCATGTGACAATTTCGTTTGTTCATGAAGGGGAAGCTTTTTTATTTCGTTCACTGTGGTTTCAATGCCATGAAGTAATTTCACGGGATTTCCTTTCAAATAGCGATATAGTTTAAAGCAATGGTTGCCAGGTACGTAGCGGATCGCGCCGTGTGCGTAGGCATGAATGACAAAGCGCATGACATCTACTGACTGAGGTCCTCGATCTGTTAAATCACCGACAAGTGCTAGCGTTCTCTTATCAGGATGGACGGGTAATCCATGTTTGAGTTCGTATCCTAGTTTGTATAAGAGGGTAAGCAGCTCTTCGTAGCAGCCGTGGATATCACCAATGATATCAAATTTCATAAGATTTCCTCCTGATTTTACTCATCCATTCATCGGGGTTAAAGAAGTTTGAATTTTAGAACATATAACGAATGGCTTTCTTTTCATTTAGGCAATTGTTAGAATCAATGCTTTAACGTAAACCTTAAAAGATTAAACATCAATGTTAGGAGGCTTTAGCCAATGGAGCATACATCTGTTTCATCACTCGTTGTCGTTATTATTGTTGCCTTTTTCACCCCACTTTTATTGCACCGATTTAAGCTGACCATTCCGGTCGTTGTTGCTGAGATCATCATGGGGCTCATCATTGGAAAAAGCGGTCTTCAACTGGTTGTTGAACATGATGCGTGGTTAGATACGTTATCCATGCTCGGTTTTATTTTTCTGATGTTTTTAAGTGGACTTGAAATAGATTTTTCTTCTTTCGAGTCAAAGAAGAAAGCACGAGAACTGCCAAATGGTCTAAAAGAGCCAAATACGTTTATTGCAGCCACTATTGTTTTTCTTGGCGTATTTAGTATTTCTTTTATCCTGTCTTATGCGTTTGTTCTTGCAGGGTTTATCCAAAATGCCTTTTTAATGACGCTCATTATATCGACGATCTCATTAGGGGTAGTGGTTCCCACCTTAAAAGAGGAAAAATTGATGCAGACGAATATCGGTCAAATCATCTTGCTTGTCGCTGTCATTGCTGATTTGGTGACAATGATTTTACTTGCTGTATTTTCCTCCATTTATGGCGATGGTACAGGGAATATGTGGCTTCTGCTCTTATTATTTGCTGCAGGCATCCTTCTTTATTTATTTGGCCGCGTATTTAAGACAAAGTCAATTTTTCAGTCCATGTCAAAAGGGACCGTGCAAATTGGGACAAGGGCGATCTTTACTCTCATTATAGTCTTAGTTGCCTTATCTGAATCACTCGGTGCTGAAAATATTCTTGGGGCATTTTTAGCAGGTGTGCTTGTGTCTCTTCTTTCGCCGAATAAAGAGCTTGTTCAGCAGCTGGATTCATTTGGCTACGGATTTTTGATCCCTATCTTCTTTGTGATGGTCGGAGTTGATTTGAATATATGGGCACTGTTCAAGGACCCAACCATTATGATCATGATCCCGCTGCTATTTATTGCATTACTGATTAGTAAGCTCATCCCGATCCTTTATTTGAAAAAATGGTATGACATGAAAAAAGTGATCGGCTCTGGCTTTTTATTAACATCGACGTTATCACTCGTCATTGCAGCAGCGACGATCGGGGAGCGGCTTGGAGTCATTGATCATAAAATGTCCGGCGCGCTGATTTTAGTCGCGGTACTCACGAGTATTTTAACGCCTGTTTGGTTTAAAGCGCTGTTTAAAAAAGAACAAGCTGCGAGCCATAAAAAACGTGTGACCTTTATTGGTGCAAATCAGCTCACCTTACCTGTCACACTCGATTTACATCAGGATGAATATGATATTCGAATTTTGCATGTCTTTCAAGAAAATAAAGAAGCGCTGCTTGCCGACTCCATCTTTGAAGTGGAATCGATTGAGAAGTACGACGATGAGACGCTGCGAAAGGCAGGCGTTGGCCGGGAGGATGTCCTCGTCGTCGCAACAGGCAGTGAGACAAAAAATAAGGAAATTGCTTTATTTGCAAAGGAAGAAGGATCAAAACAAGTCATTGCGAGTGTGAATAAAGCTGAGGCAGAGCTGACATTGAAGGAAGCGGGCATTGATACGTTTTCTAATTTCCTATCATCTAAAACGGTGCTAAGAGCTTTGATTGAAGCACCGGATGCGATTCGATTATTAACAAATGAGGATACTTCCTTGTATCAAATTCAAATGAACAATCATCGCTTTCACAATGTCATGCTGAGGGAGTTTCCATTCACCGGCGATTTGGTCTTTGTCCGTATTTTCAGAGGGGTAGACAGTTTAGTCCCACATGGAGATACGACGCTTAGAAGCGGCGACCGTGTGCTTGTGTCGGGCTCTCGTGAATATGTGGCAGGACTAAGAGCCCAATTAGAGTAACAATGAACCCTTGACCAATGAACAATTCCTGATTAAGATAGAAGTACAACATCATATATTTGATCCACTAGGGGAGTCCTTTAAAAGGGCTGAGATAAAAGTATTGACTTTTAGACCCTCATTACCTGAACAGGTTCATACCTGCGTAGGGAAGTGGTGCGGTTTTTGATTATGCTTTTGACAAATTCCAAGCCACTTTCCATATGGAAAGTGGCTTTTTTATATGGAAAAACAGGAGGAGAGAAACATGACGTTTTCAACTGAATGTAAAGAAGCAGCAGCAACATGGTGGAATGGAAGCTTTACACACCCCTTTGTGAAAGGGATTGGAGATGGCACGCTGTCACTCGATCGTTTCACTTATTACGTGATGCAGGATTCATATTATTTAACTCATTTTGCAAAGGTGCAAGCATATGGAGCGGCGATTAGCGAGGACTTACATACGACGGGCAGAATGGCGTATCATGCGCAGGGGACGTATGAAGCGGAGCTGTCGCTGCATAGAAAGTTTACAGAGCTTTTAGAGATTTCAGATGAAGCCATCGAGAACTTTAAGCCATCTCCAACTGCTTACGCGTATACCTCACATATGTACCGATCTGTGAAAAGCGGACGATTCGAAGAGATATTGGCTGCGTTATTGCCGTGCTACTGGCTTTATTATGAGGTGGGTGAAAAGCTGAAACAAACCACACCTGACCATCCGATTTATCAAGAATGGATTTTGACATATGGAGGAGATTGGTTTAAGGAGCTCGTCTTTGAACAGGTCAACCGCTTTGATGAACTAGCCGAAAAAGCAACAGAACATGTGCGGACCAATATGAAAGAAAATTTTGTGATTTCTAGCTATTACGAATACCATTTCTGGGAGATGGCGTATCAAAAAGAAATGTGGCAAACAGCATGCTTAGATGGGGTTGGTGCAAATGGAACTCCACGCAGTGACAAATGATTCGCTTCCTGCGGAAGAGCTGATCAAACAAATAATAGCCATTGTATCTGAAGTGGATTTTATTCATATACGGGAACGGTCTAAAACAGCAAGTGAGCTTGTTGATATCGTGAAATGTCTCCTTTTAGAAGGTGTACCAAAAGAGAAGCTCATGATCAACGACAGAGTAGACGTTGCGCTGCTCACCAATATTCACCGGGTACATCTCCCGGGCCATAGCTTTTCGCCAAAAGAGCTGCGGAAAAAATTCCCTCATCTTCATGCGGGTGTCTCCGTTCATTCGATAGAAGAAGGGAAAGCAGCTGAGAAAAATGGAGCAGAGTATGTCATGTTTGGGCACGTATATGACACCACTTGTAAACCAGGACTTCAGGCAAGAGGCATACAGCTTGTGGAAGAACTGACATCTGTACTGTCTATACCAGTGGTGGCAATTGGTGGTGTGACACCTGAGCGCGTTCCAGAATTGAGACAAGCGAATGTGAAAGGGATTGCTGTCATGTCTGGAATTTTTACTCATCATCAGCCGCGCAAGATGGCACAAGCATTTTCTAAACAAGTAAAGGAGAATCCTTATGAAGAAGCATTATGATGTGGCAATCATTGGTGGTGGAATCATAGGGATGTCCATTGCCTATCACCTTGCAAAAGTAGGAAAGCAGGTCGTTTTATTTGAGGCGAATGAGGCAGGGAAGCAAACGACAAGTGCTGCTGCTGGGATGCTTGGTGCACATGCTGAAGGAGAGGGTCATGAGGATATTTTCTTTCAAGCAGGCAGAGCAAGCCAGGCATTGTACGAGAAGTTAAAAGTCGATTTACGGCATGAATCTGGCATTGATATTCGAACATCAGTGGGCGGTATCATGAAGGTAGCCTTTACCGAAGAGGAGAAACAAGCACTTTGCCGGATGCAGCATTTGTCTACATTTGAGTGGATGGACGCAGGCAGCGTAAAAAAATGCATGCCTCAAATGGCAGAGAACATCCTAGGAGCAGGTTTGATTAAAGAGGATGTTCATGTCGAACCTTATGCGGTATGCCGAGCATTTTGGCAGGCGGCGGTCAGGTACGGGGCAGAAGTGAAAGAGTGTACACCCGTGATCGAAGTGAAGCGGGAGAAAGAAGCGTTAGCAATTAGAACAACGATGGGGACATTCACATGTGATGAACTAACTGTAGCAAGTGGTGTATGGTCTGGCCATTTTTTTGAAGAGCTTGGATTATCTCATTCTCTTTATCCAGTAAAAGGGGAATGTGTGTCTGTATGGAATCATGGTCCAGCACTCCAACACACCATTTACCATGATCATTGTTACATCGTTCAACGAGATAGCGGCAAACTGATCGTTGGCGCAACGATGAAGCCAAACGAGTGGCAAACTGTTCCAACGCTTGGCGGTATCGAAGCTGTCATTCAAAAGGCGTCACAGCTGATGCCTTCGATTAAGGAGATGCCGATTGATCAGTGCTGGGCTGGCCTTCGTCCGGCGACAAGCGACCAGCATCCCTACATCGGAAGACACCCAGAAGATCGGCGTATTCTTTTTGCTGCTGGTCATTACAGAAATGGTATTTTACTTGCTCCGATTACTGGAAAGATCATTCGCGACCTGATATTAGGTGAACCGGTCAAAAAAGAATGGCTTCACGCATTTCGTATTGACCGAAAGGAGGCACTGTTTGTATGAAAATTCAATTGAATGGCAGAATCGTTGATTTCGATCAAGAGAATGGAACGATCTATGACCTGCTATCAGACTATCACCTTGAAAATCGAGTAGTGATTGTGGAAAAGAACCAAGAAATTATTGATAAAGAAGCGTTTCAACAAGTGAAAATTCAACCTAATGACACGATTGAAATCGTTCACTTTGTAGGAGGAGGATGACAACATGCTGCATATTGGCGGAAAAACATTCACATCTAGATTATTACTTGGTACAGGGAAGTACCCATCATTTGAAATTCAAAAAGAAGCTGTGAACGTATCAGAAGCAGAAATATTAACCTTTGCTGTGAGAAGAATGAACATTTTCGAAGCATCTCAGCCTAACTTTTTGGAACAGCTGGATTTATCTAAATATACGCTGCTTCCGAATACAGCTGGTGCAAGTACAGCAGAAGAGGCAGTTCGTATTGCTCGCTTAGCGAAGGCTTCCGGACTGTGTGACATGATCAAGGTAGAAGTCATTGGCTGCTCAAGGTCTCTTCTGCCAGATCCAGTCGAAACGTTAAAAGCATCCGAAATGCTACTCGAAGAAGGATTTATCGTGCTGCCATATACATCTGATGATGTGGTACTGGCAAGAAAATTAGAAGAGCTTGGTGTCCATGCTATCATGCCAGGTGCTTCGCCGATTGGTTCAGGGCAAGGCTTACTAAACCCTCTGAATCTCTCATTTATTATCGAGCAGGCGAAGGTACCAGTGATTATTGATGCTGGTGTAGGCTCTCCAAAAGATGCGGCTTATGCGATGGAGCTAGGAGCTGACGCTGTATTACTGAACACAGCTGTGTCAGGCGCTAAGGACCCTGTGAAAATGGCAAAAGCCATGAAACTGGCGATTGAATCAGGAAGGCTAGGCTTCGAGGCAGGACGCATTCCATTGAAAAACTACGGGACAGCAAGTAGCCCGCAGGAAGGAATGCCGGCATTTTGAGCACTCGTTATTCACGTCAAGAGCTCTTTCAGCCAATCGGCACAGAGGGGCAAAAGCGGTTAAATGACTCAAAGGCTGTCATTATTGGTGCGGGAGCGCTTGGGACAGCTAGTGCTGAAATGCTTGTTCGTGCTGGCGTTGGATCTGTCACCATTTTGGATCGAGATTATATTGAGTGGAGCAACCTTCAGCGTCAGCAGCTTTACACAGAGCAAGATGTGCAGGATCGGCTGCCAAAGGCCGTGGCGGCTGAAAATAGACTCAAACAGATAAACAGTGACGTACAGGTCAAGGGAATCGTCGTCGATGTGACCGCTGAACATATTGACGAACTGGTCAGCGGCGCTTCAATCATTGTCGATGCAGCGGATAATTTTGAAGTGAGAATGATCGCTAATGATGCTGCTGTGAAACATCAAATTCCATTCCTTTATGGAGCTTGCGTTGCCAGCTATGGTATTCAATTTACTGTCATTCCTGGTGAAACACCGTGTTTACACTGCCTTCTTGAACATTTACCCGCACAGGGCATGACATGTGATACAGCCGGTATCATTAGTCCAGTTGTGCAGCAGGTGGCAGCATATCAAGTGGCAGATGCCCTGAAGTATTTAACGGGTCATCACGTGACGCCGATTTTAAGATCGTTTGATTTATGGACCAATGAACGGTCTGACATCCGATCAGCCAGTTCCTTAAAGAAAAAACAATGTCCAAGCTGCGGAATGAAAACATATCCTTTTCTCTCCTATGACAAGAGAGCAAAGGCAGATGTACTATGCGGCCGCAATACGGTCCAAATCCGCAGTGCAGCTGAAACTCCGCCTTCGTTACACGAAGTGGCTCTTCGGTTAAAGAAAGCAGGGATGGATGTCCTTGAAAATCCGTATTTGCTTTCCTGTCAAAAGGATGAATATAAGCTTGTCTTATTTAAAGACGGCAGAGCCCTTGTCCATGGCACAAATGATATGGCAAAAGCAAGAACCATTTATCATCAATGGATTGGCTAATGAGAGGTGTGATGAAATGACGATTAAAAAAGCATTTACAATCGCAGGTTCTGATTCTGGCGGCGGCGCAGGCATTCAAGCTGATTTAAAAACCTTTCAGGAGCTCGGTGTGTACGGAATGTCTGCGATCACAGCGATTACGGCACAAAACACACTAGGTGTTCATGGGGTATATCCGCTTTCAATCGAGGCGTTAGAAAGTCAAATTGATGCAGTGGCAGAGGATTTACTGCCAGATGCCGTCAAAACAGGAATGCTGTGGAGTGCAGATATGATCAAGATAGTTGCTGAAAAAACGGTTCAATATGACATGAAGCTGATTGTCGATCCAGTGATGATCGCAAAAGGAGGCGCTTCTTTATTAAATGAAGATGCGGTCTCAGCATTAAAAACACACTTGCTGCCTGTCAGCTATGCCGTAACGCCGAATCTTCCTGAGGCAGAAGTGCTGACAGATATGCGCATTCAGACAAAAGAAGATCGATATCTAGCAGCGGAGCGTTTATATGAGCTTGGTACGAAACATGTCGTGATCAAAGGCGGTCACGGCCCATCTGGCGGGATGATTACAGACCTGTTGTATGATGGAAAAGGCTTTATAGAAGTCACAAATGAACACATTGATACCCCGCATACACACGGCACAGGCTGCACGTTTGCAGCAGCATTAACAGCTGAAATTGCGAAAGGATACTCCATGAGAGAAGCTTTTGAAACTGCAGAAACCTTTGTCCATGAAGCCATCAAGTACCCTTTGAATATTGGAGGTGGACACGGACCTACCAACCATTTTGCTTATCAGCAAAACCGGCTCAAACGTTAATAAAGTCAAACCGTCTTCACTCGTGTGGACGGTTTTTTGATGAAAAAGAAACTTTCTTTCAGCGGAAATTGTCATTCTCTCATGATCTGTGATAATATTATGATCAGGTACTAATACTATGTCTTGAAAAAATAGGAGGCTTTATTACATATGAACTTTTCTTTAGAAGGCCGTAATATCGTGGTAATGGGTGTTGCCAACAAACGAAGCATCGCATGGGGAATTGCCCGCTCACTTCACGAAGCTGGAGCTCGTTTGATTTTTACTTATGTTGGAGATCGTCTTGCTGAATCTGTAAAAGAACTTGCAAGCACACTTGAGCGCGATGATTCAATCATTCTTCCATGTGACGTGACAAGTGACGAAGAAATCGAAAAATGTTTCGCTGCAATTAAAGAAAAAGTACAAGTCATTCATGGCGTTGCGCATGCGATTGCATTTGCAAACAAAGAAGAGCTTGTCGGTGAATACTTAAACACGAACCGTGAAGGGTTCCTTTTGGCGCACAACATTAGTGCATACTCTTTAACAGCTGTAGCAAAAGCAGCGCGCCCATTGATGACAGAAGGTGGAAGCATCGTCACACTTACATACCTAGGCGGAGAGCGTGTGGTTTCTAACTACAACGTAATGGGTGTAGCGAAAGCAGCACTTGAAGCAAGTGTGAAATACTTAGCAGCTGATTTAGGCGCAGAAGGTATTCGTGTGAATAGTATTTCTGCTGGTCCAATTCGTACACTGTCTGCAAAAGGCATCAGCGGCTTTAATACCATTCTGAAGGATATTGAAGAGCGTGCACCGCTTCGCCGTACAACGACTCCTGAAGAAGTTGGCGATACAGCGCTATTCTTATTCAGTGATCTATCACGCGGCATGACAGGTGAGAATCTGCATGTTGATTCTGGCTTCCATATCATTGCCCGCTAAACAACTAAATGATTTGCAGCATACCGAATAAGGGTATGCTGTTTTTTTATTTTTCTTCTGATTTGAGTCGTCCGCTCATATATATAAGGAATGAATCATTCGGGAGGGATTAGTATGTCAAATAAAGGTGATGAGAACCAGAAACCGCTTATGTATATTGTTCAGCCGAGCTATGATGAATCAATGCCGGCCATGCAAAATATTGTGAGAAAGCGAAAGAAACCCGAAAAACCACAAGAAATTTCTAAGAGTAAAAAAGACAAGAACGAAGAAGGTACACACGAGGAACCCGTGGCTCAAGAAATCGAGAAGAAAAGAGAAGCAGAGCCGCCTGAGCGTCAGCAAGAACAAGACATGATGCAAGAAGCAGAGCTTACCCAAGAACAAGACATCTCAAAAGAACCAGAGCTTATACAAGAACGAAAACCCCAGCGAGAAGAGGAAAAGCCGCCAGAAGGTGTATTTCATGAAACAAAAGAAGAACCTAGAAGAAAACGAGTGAAAAAGCCTTTAAGTCAGATGAGCATTGACGAAAAAGTCGATTTTCTCACAAGCCTGCCTCATAATATGCCAAGAGCCCTTTGCCTGATTGAATCTGATGGTAAAACTTATAGAGGGATTATCATGGATCGAAAAGAAGATACAGTGGTCATTCGAACAGCGGGCGGGGGAAATCCAGTTGAATTGGCAATAGATGAAATTTCCTCGATTCATCCGCTTGGCTTTTAACAAATAAAAAAAGTCCCATAGAGGGACTTTTTTTGTTAGCAGTTACGGTTGATGAGTCGTGGATTTAAGCACTCGATTGCGCAGAAGCAGTCAAGATCTACTTCAATGCAATACTTCGATTTTTCTAATCGGAACACATCACATACGGAATCTTTATCTGTAAAATCTAAAATATGACGGTCTTTGTCAAATGCGATTAGCAAGCTGAGTGTTGCGCAGTGGTCAGAGATGTGTTCGACTCTGAAAAATGTAGTGCTAAAGCAAGGACCTGGATCTACTTCTCCAACGTTTCCGAATGCGACGAATGGTTTTGATTTAGAGGTAAAGAGAACAAACGGGACAGTGTCACCTAATGAATGGGATGGAGAAAGGAGATTGCTGTAACAGCTGGTCGGACATTCTTCTTCAACGGCATTTTGTAAGTCGTTAATATTTTCAACAGCCTCTGCTACACAATTCCATGAATGTTTGCGGCTCATATTCAACCCTCCTATACTAGGAAATTTGTTTGAGTGTTTGAGCACTGTCATCATCTACAAGCTTTTTGTTTTACCGGTTGATACTTCTACTTTCAATCAATGCGGAAGCGGCAGCTCTTATGCTGACTGTTCCGCATGATTGACTGTCATTCGTAAGGAAGGGGATGCTTTGACTCATGACAAGTTAGGTCAACGGATGATTGATTTAGCCGTGGTGATGATGCTTTTTATCTTTCGATGGCATGACTCTGTCTACTAGTTCTGGGTTTAAACATTGGATTGCGCAGAAGCAGTTTAGATCAACCTCAATACAAAAGTCCGTTTTTTCTAGACCAAAGAAGTCAGGGTCACAAGGGTGACACACGCTGAGCGTATGTCCGTGTACATCAACAGGTCTTAATACAGATAACGTAGCACAGCAGTCGTGTAATTTTTCAACCCGGAAGAAAATGGATTCGAAGCATTGGCAATCGTCAACAAATCCTCCAATGTTTCCGAAAGTAGAAAACAATCCGCCCTTTTTATCAAAAAGTAAAAACGGAATTGTATCTTTTCCAGAAACTGTCGGGCTTAATAAATTACTGTAGCAGCTCGTAGGACATTTATCTTCTACAGCTTCCTGCTCTGCTAAAATCTTATCAACCGCATCGCATACACAGTTTTCATCATGTCGGCCATGGTGTTTTCCGCAGCTCATGGATTTCAGCTCCTTTAACAAGGTATTTGACTTTAGTCCTTAACAACATATGTATGCGCCCTCTAGTTGGTGTGGGTAAATGACTATTTATATTTGTTGTATTTTTATAAAAGGAAAAGCAGAGCTTTTCGCTCTGCTTTTGGACATTAGAGGATACCGATTGCAACGATTGTCGCAACAAGTGTTTGAGTAAGTGTTTGAATCGCGATCGAGATATCCGCATCGATTGTTGATACTGTAACGTTTCTAGAGTTTTCAATGACAAGTTTCTGGCGGTTTGTTTGTTTGTGAGTAGCGGCTTGTAAGAGATCTTGTGTGACGCGGTCTGCTAAATCACCGTCTGCGATTGAGATGTTTGTAATGGTAATGATCGCTGTTTGAACAGCTACTTGGATAGATGCTGCAACCTGTGCATCAACAGAAGAGACGTTAATGTCACAAGAGTCTCTAACGATAATGACTTCCTCAGATGTCTGCTTTGTCACACTTACTTGATCAAAGTCTTGCAAGACGTCTTCATCATCATAATAGTGGCCGTCACAAACTGCTTTTCTTTCATAGTTGTAATCGCCGTGGTGTCCGTGGTGTGTACAGTTACGATCTAGAGCGACCCAAGAGTATGGTTTAGAATCCATTTCTATTCCTCCTTCCGTTTACTTTATTAAATGCTGGCATGCGTTGTTTTGTCTCAGGCATTTACCCTATCACGCAACCCATTTTTATTTAATCGTTGTTTCGCTGCGCATCACGGCGCTGTTGAATACGATCTCGAAGTGAATTTCGTTTTGGACGTACTTGCGGTTCAGGGGCTACTTCTTCCACATGTTTTGCTGCCTCAGCCTGCCTTTTTTTCTCCTGCTGCTGTTGTACGAAGTCATCTGCTTTCTTTTGTAAGTCCTCAACTAATTTCAAAATCATTCTTCTTTGATCATCTGAAATATTTGCTTTCTGATCATCTGTGATATTGTTTTTGTTTAAAATATCACTTACAAGAAGACTCGTTAATGGATCAACCTCAGTGTTGATTTGAAATTCCTTTTTTTCGTTCTCTTCAGCCACGATTATTTCACCTCTTTCATACATAATGTTAGAAAAAGAAAGGGTCAAAGAATGCCGGCTTCAACTAATAGTACATTCAATGTTTGAGTGAGAATTTGTACGGAGTTCATAATGGATGCATCAGATAGTGTAATCGTGACGTTATAGCAATTGATGATTTGAATCACAGTTTTCTTTTGGACTGTCACTTGTTGTGTGGCTAAAAGCTGATCTGTGATGTCTGCAGCCAATTCATCGTCTGGTACAAGAAGTTGGATTAAAAGAGTAATGATTGTCGTTACGGTCGCTTGAAGGGAGAGTGCGGCTGTTACATCTGTTTTATGAATTGTGACATTTTCGGAATCTTTGATCTCAATGAAATCATCATAATTGCTGATTAATTCGTTTAATAGTTGTGTGTATAATAAATCAGCACTTTCTTCAATAGACAATACTTTCACTCCTTTCTTATCTATACATTATTTAATGCAGCAGAGGCTCAAGGTGGAATCGGAAAGTGTGAAAAAGTACAACCCAATTTTATTTCTGCCCGATTCATCATGGAGTTCTTTCTTTTTGCATATATAAAGAAAGGACGAAAAAAAGGAGAAAGAGGGAGGTGGAGGCTTCTGAGCGGTGCTTTGTCATTTGTCGTGTTTGCCCTCGCATCCTTTAGACTGACGAGGCTCATTGTGTTTGATACCATTACTGCTCCTTTCCGCCGTTTATTTCATGAAGAACAAGAAGAGATCAATGAACAAGGTGAAGTAGAGACATATATCATCATTAAAGGTAAAGGGCTGCGGTCTTGGATAGGAGAGCTGTTAAGCTGTTATTGGTGTACTGGCATGTGGTGCACTGCTGCTTTACTTCTGATATACATACTATTTCCTGTCATCAGCATGTGGCTTAATTTACTATTAGCCATTGCAGCAGCAGCAGGCATTATTGAAGCAATTGTCTCAAAGCTGGTGAAATAAACAGGCATTCTGATCAGACACGCTTTCAAAAAATGCATATACTATCATGGAATAGGAAAGGAAGGGTTGCGATGAAACCAACTGAAACGCCGTCACATACGCTTCAAGGTTATCCAGCGCAGTCAAATCAACAATCTGTTTATACGAAGAAAATTAAAAAAGCAGGCTGCGGCTGTGGAAACAAAAAGAAACCTCAATAGAAGAGAAAACAAAAGCCGGATTTATCCGGTTTTTTTGTTGCCCTTTTTTTGAGTGATGCATATGTAAGAGAGAAGGGGTGACCAGAATGGATGCATTCGAACAATTAATCGGTTCCTTGTTCACTAAACCCCATGATGGGAAAGAGCAAGCGCACGAAAAGGGTGAAATGGATCTAGCGGATAAAGCGAAGGATCTTGAGCAGCACTTAAAGGCATTTGGCGAGAAGATGGATGCTTTTGCGAAAGAAACAGAAGCATTCATTGTGTGTCATGGAGAGGCAGATTACGTCTTTAAACAGCAGAAATAAAAATTCCGCACTTTTTTATGTGATCGTCCAAACCATTTGTAGTATTTTTCATATTTTGTAAGGGAGAAGAGGAGGTGCTTATATATGAGTTGTTACGGTTACGGTGGCGGTTCTTGCGGCGGCTACGGCGGAGGTTACGGCGGCGGATATGGATCAACATTTGTTCTTGTCGTTGTGCTTTTCATCCTTCTAATCATCGTTGGTGCTTCTTTCTTTAACTAAACAGTAAGAAGGTGAGGGAAGCAATGGGGGAGCCCTTTGCTTTCCTTTCTCTTTGGGCAAACAAGGCTTTAGGATAGGCACATATCTCGCCTATTTTCATATAGTAAGGTGATTACTCCATAAAGAGGAGGCAAATGAATGGATAATAAATTCTTTAAAAGCGTTGAAAATAAAACGGGTGTGAATATGAACGATGTCTTTAAACTTGCAGGTTCTTTGCAAAATGCTAACTTTAAAGATGAAGCAACGGTTCGAGGTGTCATTAAAAAAGTAGCGCAGCTTGCGAACAAACGTGTACCTAAAGAAATGGAAGACAAAATCGTTCAATCGATTACAAGTGGAAAAGAAAAGCTTGATTTCAATACCATCGCTAAAATGATGAACAACAAAAAATAAACAACAGGCTCTCCGCTTAAAGGGGGGCCTGTTGTTTTTCTGTGAATAATGCTCGATTTTTCTTTAGTAGGGGATACAAAAAGCGCGAGCGATGAGCGGTTTTCCCTCGTCTAAATGATGGAACCGATAGATAAAGAGACTGTTCAGCTCTTGTCATAGCCACATATAATAAACGGCGCTCTTCTTCCAAGGCTTCTTCATCACCGTTTCTGAGTTCATCGAGTGAGAAATCATGTGGCAGTGCTCCGTCGACCACGCAAGTGATGTACACCGTTTGAAATTCCAGTCCCTTTGCACGGTGAATCGTCATGAGCTGAACACCTGGTTCGTCTGTCTTTTCCTTTTCGGCAGACTTCATATGTTCGGCATGTGAGAGAAAGGCTTCAATCGTTTCAAAGCGTTTGGCAGCGGTTTTTACATCTCGTACATCATCCGCCCCTTTTTCAAGTACATTCGTATCGTTCACTCGTTTTTTTAAGAAATCACCAAGTCCCATCTTTTGTTCAATAAACGCCACAGCGTCAGACGGCTTTAAATTTCGTAACGTGCGGAACAGAGGAACAATGGATTGCAGCTTTTTCCGTTGAAACGGCTGAATATCTGTTAGTTTTCCGAGTGCGTCGACCATTGAACAATCTTCCGTGATGGTTAGTGCCTTCATTGTGTTTAAGGTCTGCTGCTTTAAAAAGAAAACCGGAAGCAGCTGTTTCATAGCGGACACATCATCGGCATCCTGACTTAAAGAGAGAAAGGCGAGAAGAACCCGAACAATTCGTCTGCTGTAGAAGGCTTTGACACCAGCCTCCGTCTCATACGGAATCGCGGATTGATGCAGACGCTCATAAATCGCGCGGCCTCCCGTATTGGTGCGAAAGAGCACGCAGATATCACTCGGCTTTGCTCCGTTTTTAATTTTCTCCTGAATATCTGCCACGATCATGGTCGCTTCCTCTTCCTCGTCATATGGATAAAAGAGCGTAGGAGGGATTGTCTCCGATCGGACGGCTTTTAACGTTTTCTCATAACGATGCTGATTTTTCTTAATAACGGCATCCGCACTTGCGACAATCGTATGATGCGACCGGTAATTGGCATGTAAATGAACAATCTGAGCCGAAGGATAATCTCGTTTAAATTCAAGAATGAAAGCAGGATTACTGCCCCTAAAGGCATAAATGGCTTGATCATCATCACCGACACAAAATAGCTGCTCAGATTCTCCAGCTAACAGCTGAATCAATTGATATTGAACTGGATTTATATCCTGAAATTCATCCACCAATATATATTTGAACCGTTCTTGATACCGTTTAAGCAGTTCAGACTGTTCAGTCAGCATGTGCAAGCAGGCAATGGCCATGTCATCAAAGTCAAATTGCTGATTGTCTCGTTTTTGCTGTTCATAAGATTGATAGATCGTCCACATGTGTTTTTCCTTTTCATCCTTCAAATCAGGAAGATCGCCTGGTAAAAAAGCATTTTTCCAATAGCCGATCGATTGCAGGACTTGATCGGTAGGGTAGTCTTTTTCATCTAGTCTTTCATTCATGATGGCTTTCCGAATGTACTGTTCCTTCTGCCAATCAAACTTGATCAGGTGCTGGCCGTTCCATTTGTTTGCGTCATCGTGAAGCAGCATTTTATAAAAAAGACTGTGGAAGGTGCCTGTCACCACTTGGCTTGCTTGTGATGGGTGCAGCTGATATTGCTTGCGCAGTCTTTCTTTCATTTCACTGCTGGCTTTTGTGGTGAACGTCACGAGTAAGATATGGTGAGCAGGAATATGATGATGTGACATGAGATAAGCCGCTCTTGCTGTCAGGACTCTTGTTTTCCCGCTGCCAGCACCAGCCAGCACAAGCATCGGACCGTCTTTATGTGTGACAGCTTGAAGCTGCGGTGTGCTAAAGGTGATATGCGGAAAGAGATCGATGGTATGTGCTTGTTCATTTTCTTCTAAATGTATCACATCGCTAAATTGAATCGACCTTGGTTCCTGCCAGTCATATGATTCATTCGTTTGCGAGATGATTTGTTTACCTGTTGGAAAACGGAAGCCCCCAAGTTCTTTATAAGCAGCACTTTCCTCTCGCTCTGCGTGTTTTTTCTGATCTTCTTGTTCTTCTGCTTGTTCACACAGCTCTTGCTGAGACATATGTTTATGAATAAAGGCAGGTTCTTCATGTATATTTAATCTGAAAGAGACTGGTTGTCCGCAATATGGGCAGAATAAGTGCCCTTTTTTTCCCTCGTCATGGAGGAATTGATAATGTTCTCTCGAATACGTATGTAATGAGATCGTTCGATCATGTCGTCGTGCGCATTTCAAAGCTAGTCCTCCAATAGTTAATCAATCTTAAAAAGAAACACATCTAATCATATCAAATGAGACGTGTTTCAAACAGTCATTATTAGGGAATAGTAGAGTAGAAGAGAAGCAAAGGAGGCGTTCTTGATGGGATATATAGCCCCGATTCAGCCGGATCTGTATTTTCAATATATCAATCGTCCTGCTCCTCAGGATAAAGAAGACTACGCGAAAGTAACTAAGGTTACTCGCACCTTTCATGACAAGGTATACAGAGAGCTGGAGAAAAAAGAGGACTTAGTGACAGAAGCGGAAACGAAAGTACAGCAAAAAAAGCGGGAACGCTTTGTACGAGATATGTTTATGGAGGAAGGCAAAGGCGTTCATATTAATACGTATATATAAATGATTGCGCTTTCTTCCATTGACGAACGATGATAAAGAAAAAGCCAGAGCATCATCCATGATGTCCTGGCTTTTTCTTTTGGTCAAACAGACAGCGTTTTTGTCATTTTGACATGTGTGATCCCTGCTTCTTCAAATGGCTCAGATACGGCTTTGTAGCCTTTCTTTTCGTAGAAAGGAAGAGCTTGGACTTGTGCGTGCATAACCGCTTCCTTCGCTCCATTCGCAATGGCTTCTGTTTCCAGCGCTTCTAATAGTTTGTGGCCAAGGCCGAAAGCGCGCGCCTCTTTTAACACGCAAATTCGTTCTAGCTTTGCCTTTGGTCCTTCAATGATCCGCAATCTAGCGGCTGCCTGAGGCTTCATTTCATCATTATAAATGACAAAATGAATGGCCTCGTCTTCTAGTTCATCTATTTCAATCTCTAACGGGACTTCTTGTTCTTTGACGAATACTTCTTTTCGAACGTAATATGCATCTTCTCGTTGTGTTTGTGCTGTTGCGATAACTGTTTTCAAATGTACTTAACCCTCTTCTCCTAAAATAAATGTTTCATAGACGGTCCAAGATCCGTTCTCTAATTGATATAAAAGGTGGAAGCGATCCACTGTTTCTTCATGGTCAATCTTTCTCAGCTTTAATGTGCCAAGAACGTCTGAATGCTCATCATCTGATAGTTTTTGAGCCACTGTTACATGCGGAACAAAGGCATATTCAGGTGTACCTTCAAGTGGATCTGCATACAACCTTTCATTAAGCGCCATGATTTCTTCGTTCGGTTCTACTTTCATATAAATAACGTTGTTTACAGGAGCGAATGAACTGAATTTTTTAATACGTAATGTAACAGGAGAAGCATTTTTTGCATACTCTCTTAGCGTTGAGACGACCTCAGCCGCTTCTAGATCCGTTAATTCAAAAGGTGTTCTAAGTGTTAAATGAGGCGGTATGAGTGCATAGTTCGGATCATAACGCTTCCGGTAAGAGTTCGCAATATCTTGCAATTTTTTTGATGGAAATATAACAACTCCGTATTTCATCTTGTTCCCTCCTGATTAAGAAAGTATTTATTATTGTTTATTATAACAAAATTCAGTTGATTAACGAATATGGGAGCATTCTTTTTAACGAAGGCGCAATGAGCGGCTGCCAATACGTCCATTTATGATCCCCTTCGAATGTCTCAAATAAATAATCTGCACCTGACTGTTCAAGAAGTGTCTTTAAATCGTCGTTCGGCTGAATAAAATCAAGCACTTGGCCGTCTGTCGTTTTCACAGCCGTTTCTTCCAGTCCAATTTGATGGATAATCGCATAATGAGAAAGGGCAGTCGACTGTTTAACAGCTTCTAAGACTGACTCATCAACGTAAGGAGACTGCAAAATGAGTCCGCCAAATAAAGAAGGATAATCAATCGCTGTCATAAGAGAAATTGTAGCACCCAGTGAATCACCAATAAACGTGCGTCCTGAGCCAATTTGATAGGTTGGATAGTGCGTATCAATATAAGGGACTAGTTCATTTGCTAAAAAGCGTTTATATGCTTCAAATTTTGTGCCATCTGGATGATACGTATTCCGTCTTTCCGTGACATTTTCATAAGGGACACCAATGATAATGGAGCGTTCCATTTCTTTGTTTTGCATCAATTCTTCTGCCTGTCTGCCTATTTTGCCTAAACGGAAATAATCATGACCATCTTGGGCAATGATGACATGATATGTATAAAGGGGGGAGTAATTGACTGGCAAATAGATCAAAAGGGTCATATCCGCCCCAAGTTCTTTTGAATGTAAGGTTTCTTCTTGAATAATGCCTGTTTTCTTCACCATAATCCATTCCTCCAGCTAACCGATTTCATCACAAAGTGAAACGTTTCCATTCATTGTAACATGAAAAATAGCGTTGTTCCTATATGCTAACATGCAATCAATTCAGTTAACACCGAATCTGTTATAAAATACAGAAAATTTCAATTAATTGTTCCATTTCCTCTTGAAAAATGAGATTTAATGCGTTACAGTATTAAGAATTAGAACAGACAGACAACACATTCTTATCGTGAGAGGTGGAGGGACTGGCCCTTTGAAACCTCAGCAACCGGTATGCATCACTTCATGTGATGTACCAAGGTGCTAAATCCAGCAAGCAGCTTTTTTGCTTGGAAGATAAGAGGAAGCGATTAAAACCCCTTCTTCTTATGAAGAAGGGGTTTTCTGTTTTGAAATCAGATTTTTACTTAGGATGGTGTCAAATGACAGAGCATGTGGAAACGACATTAGCGCAAATTGGAAACCGGAGCGAAGAGGCGACTGGTACGGTCAGTCCCCCCGTTTATCTTTCAACAGCATACAGACATAGAGGTATAGGGGAATCAACCGGATTTGATTACATTCGAACGAAAAACCCAACAAGGCAGCTTGTAGAGGATGCGATTGCTTCACTCGAAGAAGGGACCGCCGGATTTGCCTTCAGTTCGGGAATGGCTGCGATCCAAACGATTATGGCGCTATTTGAAAGCGGTGATGAACTCATCGTCTCATCAGACCTATATGGCGGTACATACCGTTTGTTTGAAAACGAATGGAAAAAGTACGGCTTACGTTTTATTTACGATGATTTTTCAGATGAAGACTGTTTACGCTCTAAAATCACGCCAAACACAAAAGCAGTCTTTATTGAGACGCCGACAAATCCACTGATGCAGGAAGCGGATATTCAAAAAATAGCGAAGGTTGCAAAAGAACATGACGCATTGGTCATTGTTGATAACACCTTTTACACACCCGTTTTGCAAAAGCCAATTACGCTTGGAGCAGACATTGTCATCCATAGTGCAACCAAATATTTAGGCGGGCACAATGACGTTCTTGCCGGGCTTGTGGTGACAAAAGGAGAGAAGCTCTCTGAAGACATGTTCCAGCATCAAAACGCAATTGGCGCCGTTTTATCTCCATTTGACTCATGGCTGTTAATGAGAGGGATGAAAACACTGGCTCTTAGAATGCGCCAGCACGAGGCAAATGCGAAGGAGCTAGCAGCGTTTTTAAAGAAACAGCCAGAAATTCAAGATGTCCTTTACCCAGGCAAGGGAGGAATGCTGTCATTCCGTGTAGCCAAAGAGGACTGGGTCAATCCATTTTTGAAGCAGCTGAAAACGATTTGTTTTGCTGAAAGTCTTGGCGGAATTGAAAGCTTCATTACGTATCCTGCGACGCAAACGCACATGGATATTCCTGAGGAAATTCGCATTGCAAACGGTGTGTGTAACAAACTGCTCCGTTTCTCCGTTGGTATTGAGCACGTAGATGATCTGAAGGCAGACCTAAAGCAGGCACTATCACAAGTAAAAGAGGAGGTACATGCTAAATGACCACACATGATTGGACATTCGAAACCCAACTCGTTCATAATGCATTCAAAACAGATCGTTCAACAGGTGCAGTCAGTGTACCGATTCAGCATGCATCCACCTTTCATCAAAGCAGCTTCGATGATTTTGGTCAATATGACTACTCAAGGTCGGGGACTCCTACACGCCAAGCGTTAGAGGATACGATTGCGGCGCTAGAAGGAGGAACAAGAGGGCTTGCTTTTGCATCAGGCATGGCAGCCATCTCCACTGCTTTTCTGCTATTATCAAAAGGAGATCACGTCCTTGTCACAAGAGATGTGTATGGCGGTACTTTCAGAATGATTACTCAAGTTCTTTCGCGATTTGGCATTGAGCATACCTTTGTGGACATGACGGATTTGAATGAAGTCAAAAGAGGCATTCAATCGAATACAAAAGTCATTTACTTGGAAACACCGTCAAACCCGACTCTAGGAATTACGGATATTGGGGGTGTCGTCCAACTTGCCAAAGAACATGACTGTCTGACTTTTTTAGATAATACATTTTTAACACCCGCTCTTCAGCGTCCGCTCGATCTTGGCGTTGACGTTGTCCTGCATAGTGCAACGAAATTTTTGAGCGGACACAGTGATGTACTATCAGGCTTAGCTGTAGTAAAAGACGAGAAGTTAGGTGAGGAGCTGTATTCGCTGCAAAACTCCTTCGGTGCGGTCCTTGGCGTGCAGGATTGCTGGCTTGTGTTAAGGGGATTAAAAACCCTTCAGGTGAGATTAGAAAAAGCCAGCCAAACGGCATTTGAACTCGCTTCATTCCTCAAAGAGCATCCTGCAGTGAAAAAAGTATACTATCCAGGCTTAGATGACCATCCTGGGGCAGACATTCAGCGAAAGCAAGCGAGCGGAGCTGGAGCCGTTCTCTCATTTGAATTAGAAAACCAAGCGGCTGTCAAGGAATTAGTGGATAATGTCACATTACCTGTATTCGCCGTCAGCCTCGGCGCCGTCGAATCGATCCTGTCATACCCAGCCAAAATGTCACATGCGGCTATGCCAAAAGAAGAAAGAGAAAAAAGAGGGATTACGGACGGTTTACTTCGATTAAGTGTAGGAGTAGAAAACGGAGAAGATCTCAAACGCGACTTCAAACAAGCACTCGATCAACTCAAGCCCGTTCTTGTCAACCAATCATAAAGGAAGAAAAAAGCCGGCACAGCCGCCGGCTTTTTGACCTTTTTTGAACAAAACCATTGACGATTGATCATGATGGTTATATAATAGAGACTGTCAGTAACAGAAAGCCCAGAACTGATACATAACCCGATTCCGTAGCTCAGCTGGGAGAGCGCTACCTTGACAGGGTAGAGGTCGCTGGTTCGAGCCCAGTCGGAATCATATGAAAAGACGTTGATGTAAACCCATCCTTTAATTGTTTAAGGATGGGTTTTTCTATGCCTATAAAGAAAAAGTGATAATAAATCAAAACAACGTTGTTAATTTTTTAAGTTCTTTGATTTAAAAAAATGATAGGCCACAAAAAGAGAAGTTTAGCTGTTAGTGAAAAATTGAATGTTAAAATAGATAAATTATAAAAAATTTATCCATACTTTTGCATCTGTATAAAAGAAGAATGTTGAACAAAGTAGGTGAGAGTATGAAAATCATTAAGCGATTATTTGACTAGGAATAAGAGAAAAAGAGCTGTATTTAAATGATTGAAATAAAAAACCACCTACATTGAAGTAAGAGGTCTCACTTAAACTACTAACTAAAAGTTTTCACTTCAATTCCATTACCTTAAGTAGAGTTATTGTTTGCTCGTTTTCTAGAAACAATGTTTAGAACAAGCATGAATATAAACAATATACCTCCAACTATCCCTGTGATTATTTCATCTTTTGAAGCAAAGTTCATAATGGTGATAATTAAAATGGCGATTGCACCTAGTAAGGATAAGTTATTTTTCATAAAAATTCTCCTTTCTAAAACCTATTGTATTATAGAGATATATTTACATAAATGGTAAAATTGCTGACGGCATTTACGGACCGAATACAATCAAAAACCGCTGAAATAAGTAAAGACTTTGTCCTTTATGAGGGGCTTTATTACGGTGTTTATTTTTCAGGAGACGTTTTTCTGAAAACCTTCTTCACTATGTTTGATCCCCAAAAAACAAAGGCCCCGAAAGTAAGAAGTGTGACTCCAAGAGATACCAAACCGAGTCTTTGAAATTGAACGATTCATATGAAAGGCGCCGAGATCCCAGCTTCGTCAGCTTCAAAATAGTTTATTTCTTGCTAGGAAGTCCTTTCATAGGATCAACTTTAATGCTTCTTCAATAGCCGATTTAAAAATAACTTGTAAAACTTTGTCGTGTATAGTGACTCCGCTTAAACCTCCTGTTTTCGTAATATATTATTTATATTTTACTTAATATTCCATAAAACTGCAGTTGTTTGAATTTTATCATCCTTATCTGGTTGTTAAATGTGTCGAATTTGTGAAATTAACAATTTCCACAAACTAAAATATGTGGAAGGTCTGTCTATAGTAGGTAACATAATACTCATTGTTATGGCGAGTATCTAGTCTCGTAAAAGTGACAAGAATAATCATTTTGCATGATAGAAGGAGGTTTCAGGATTATTGCCATAACTGATGTTACATAAGGTAGTAAAGTTAGAGAACCAAAAGATGCTCTGCGTTACTACTATACACATGCCTTAGAAATCGAAAATTCTAAGGAAGAGCTTCTCATCTAAATGGACTTTACAGATAAGCTCTAAAAAATTACACGGAGGTAATAAGAAATGAGAATTAACCACAATATCGCAGCACTTAACACTTTAAACCGTTTGTCTGCAAACAACGGTGCGAGCCAAAAGAACATGGAGAAGCTTTCTTCTGGTCTTAAAATCAACCGTGCAGGAGATGACGCAGCAGGTCTAGCGATCTCTGAGAAAATGCGTGGACAAATCCGCGGATTAGAAATGGCATCTAAAAACGCACAAGACGGTATCTCACTTATCCAAACAGCTGAAGGTGCATTGACTGAAACTCACTCAATCCTTCAACGTGTTCGTGAACTAGTCGTTCAAGCTGGAAATACTGGTACACAGGATAAAGAGTCTGATCTTCAATCTATTCAAGATGAGATTAAAGCTCTACAAGAAGAAGTAGACGGTATCTCAAACCGTACAGAGTTTAACGGTAAGAAATTATTAGATGGTACGTTTAAAGCCGGAACGCCGGGAACTCCAGCAATTCCGGGAGATCCAGATGATCCAGATGATGCAGGTACACCTGCAGTCCCAGCAACTGGTAATGATTTGGTATTCCAAATCGGTGCTAACGCAACTCAACAAATTTCAGTTCATATTGAAAAAATGAGCACAGATGCATTAGGAGTTAAAGACGCTGATGGAATTGTTGCAAATCAATCTTTGAAAGACATCGATGTTAGAAAATTTGCTGATAATGCAGCTGATGCTACTGATGTTGGTTTTGATACTCAACTAAGTATTGTTGATGCAGCTATTAACCAAGTATCTGCTCAACGTGGAAAACTTGGTGCAGTACAAAACCGTCTAGAGCACACAATTAACAACTTGGGGGCATCTGCTGAAAACTTAACTGCTGCTGAGTCTCGTATTCGCGATGTCGACATGGCAAAAGAAATGAGTGAGTTCACTAAGAACAACATTCTTTCTCAAGCTTCTCAAGCTATGCTTGCACAAGCGAATCAACAGCCACAAAACGTACTTCAACTATTACGTTAATATACCCAAAGTCCCTTTCTATAGGGGCTTTTTTGTTTGTCTTTATTCGGTTCAATGTTTCATTTTATTGATCGTTCTAAAAGACGTTTCAACGCCAATGAATATTACTATCCAACTGACCAAATCTACCCAAAGATTTGACATGTTAATCATGCCGAACTTACTTAATTCCGATTGAATTACAAATGAGATTAAAGCAGTTATAAACATAGACAGAAACAATTTGTTTTTCTCAATTAAACGACTTCCTTTCAAAAATTAAAGAAATTTTCCTTTGTAGGAAGGGGATTTTTTTGTTTGTTGATAAGTAACATCGAACAAGTAAACTTTCTAACATATTAATAAATATCTATAGCATTTGGATTAATAAAAAACTTACATTTTCTTAATGATAAGAAAAAGAAAACAGTAAAAGAGAGGCTTTTGTATTTTTAAAATAAAAGAAAACATTAGGGAAATTAAAAACCACACTGCATTTTTCAGTGTGGTCAATTTAAGATACGACAGGTGCGCCATTATTTAATAAAATATTTTCATAGTGTGTCTAAGAACATGAAACCGTATTTTGGTAATCCTGCTTCCTCTATCGATGAGTTCATTATCCTGTTTTTCATAGCTGCATAAATTACCTCTATGGACAAGTCATCAATTTTTCTTTTTTTTGTAGTCTTTTATTAAGCTTGAAACAGTTAAACCCATTACACCGAAAGCTACTACATAAAATAAAATATTTGTTACAGGCGTATCAATTTTCCCTAAAATCAATACAATAGCGATAATAGCGATGGGTAAAGTAATTAACAAACTTTTGGATGCCTTATTTTCCTGTGTCATTAACCAAGCACCTCCTTGTTGTTTCATCATTTAGATGTGTTTTAGTTCATTTTAAAAAACGAACAACATGATGGTTTTAGCAACCCACCATGACGCATTTTCACTTCCAGTCACTTTAAGAGCGCCTAAATAAATGCCATGTTCAAGCGCGCCTGTATAGTGTTCCAGAGTGACTAGAATTGTTTCTAATCCTGTAACACCACCTATCATTACTTTCAGTTTTGTCGGTAATTGGTCATAAGCTTCTTTGATTGCTTTTATAGCCCATGTGAATTTACCATGTGTAATAGCTTCTCCATTTGTTTTTGACTGAGCTTCTTTAATTGCTTTTTTGAACTTTTCTGTTTCTTCTTCATTTAAATTCCAATACTGTGCTGTCTCATCTATTGTAGCCTCTTTTGCTGGATCAAAAGAAGGTTTTATAGATGAATATGAATCGGACTGTTCTTTTTCGAAAGCATTAGTTGCATTTGCTTCTGCAAAAGGTGTGAATATAAAAACAGAAATTCCTGCAACCGTGGATAATATTAAACCTTTTGAAGAACTTAGTTTTTCCATAATAAACTCCTGTTTTGAATATATTTTAGAAATTAGGCTTATTTAGTAATGCAATATTTTATTTTAGCTGTTAGAAATATTCCTCCTACTCCAATGAATGTTATCATTTGTAAATAAATGAAGTAAATAGGTTGTTTGTTATAGGGTTTGAACGGTACAAAAAGCATGCATATTCATTATGAAAAAACATGAATAACAAAGAATTTAAATAAAAAGATAACATTTTTTGTTCTTAATACAGGAGAGGATAAAAAGCTTTAGTAGCAACCGATAGAAGTGAAATTAGAGGGCGTCACTGGTTATGACAAAATTCTATATCACTACCTTGATAGGGTAGAGCTAGACAGTTCGAGCCAGTTGCAACGAAGAGGTGTTTGTTTTTCTCAACATGAATGATTGTTCGCCGCCATCTGAAATAGGGACCATCGGAATCCTCCTTTTTAAAAATTAAAGAAGCAAGAAGTAAAATTAGACTAATCTATTTCCTTATCCATCACCTTCTTATATTTTTCAAATTCAGAATCTTTCATTTCCCCATTCATTTGTAATAAGAAGTTCCCTTTTGAATATGTGTGAGAGAAAAACATAGATCCAGCATTGCCCAACTCATCATAATAAGATTTTGCTTGCTTAAGATCAGTTTCATTTCCAAATTTAAAAATCCTTCCACCAGCATTTTCACCTAAAGAAGGAATGAGAATCCTTTTTCCTTCTTCTCTTATATTTCCAAACTCTTTTTGTTCAAGATCAGTTGGTTTTTCTGCTTCAAGCCCAGCACTTTTGAAAGCTTCAATCACGTTGTCTGTGGTAAGCTGTTTTTTAGTAGATGCTGCACTGTTACAAGCTGTTAACAATAATAAACATATAAAAAATAATACAAAACATTTTTTCATATTAGATCCTCCTGATTGATAGATGCATAAGGATATTACACTAAGTAATTCCTATTTACTATCCTTTCGACAAAAGTAGACAAATATGAAAAACAAAGCAAGGGTAAACTGATAACGTTCAGGCAAATACATTTTTGATAAAATATTTAGGGGTGGGGGAAAGGTATGAAGTCATTTTTACTAATTGGACAATCTAATATGGCGGGTCGAGGCTTTAAGCATGAAGTGCCGCCAATTTATAATGAAAGAATCATGATGCTGCGAAATGGAAGATGGCAAATGATGACTGAACCTATTCATTTTGATAGGCCGGTAGCTGGTGTAGGACTGGCGGCTTCCTTCGCGGAGACTTGGTGTAAGGATCATCAGGGAGAAAAAATTGGTCTTATTCCATGTGCTGAAGGTGGCAGTTCCATTGATGAGTGGTCACGAGATGGGGCATTATTTCGTCATGCAATAAATGAAGCTAAATTTGCAAAGGAAGATAGCGAATTGGCCGGGATATTATGGCATCAAGGAGAAAGTGACAGCCAAGATGGGAAATACAAAGAATACGATGAAAAAATACGAAGATTATTTCATGAACTAAGAACTGAATTATCTGTCCCTAACATTCCGCTTTTGATAGGAGGTTTGGGCGATTACTTGGGAAAGGTGGGATTTGGCGAAGGGTGTGTGGAATATCAACGTATTAATGAGGAACTACAAAAATATGCACATCATCATGAAAATTGTTATTATGTTACTGCGAAAGGTCTTATACCTAACCCGGATGGAATTCACATCAATGCGATGTCCCAGAGAATATTTGGGATAAGATACTATGAAGCATGTCGGAAAAAAGAACATATACATGAACCATTACCAAATGAACATGAGTTAGTGAATGAATGTCATCATAGAATGAATACCTCAGCGGAGAAAACATATATAGCACTAGAAAAATTCACGTTGGGCAAGATGACTTACGAAGAGTTGCTGCAGGCTTTATCGTAAGCAAAGCTCATGGTAGACTTTGAATAGACAGAAGCATGACATATCTCTTGAAAGGATGATTGTGGTGGTGAAAACAGATAAAGTCTCCTCCTGAATACAGTAAATCAAATTCAGGAGGAGATAAAAAATGTTTAAACAAATAGACGAAAATTACCCGCGAAAAGAGCACTTTCACCATTATATGACGTTAACCCGGTGCTCATATAGCTTGGTGGTCAATCTAGACATCACGAAATTGCATGCAATATTAAAAGAAAAAAAGCTAAAAGTATATCCTGTGCAAATTTATTTGTTAGCAAGAGCTGTGCAAAAAATTCCTGAGTTTCGGATGGATCAAGTGAACGATGAGCTTGGTTACTGGGAGATTCTCCATCCTAGTTATACAATTCTAAATAAAGAAACAAAGACGTTTTCAAGTATTTGGACGCCTTATGATGAAAACTTTGCTCAGTTTTATAAAAGCTGTGTAGCCGACATTGAAACATATAGCAAAAGCAGCAGCCTATTTCCGAAACCTCATATGCCAGAAAACATGTTCAATATTTCAAGTCTACCGTGGATTGATTTTACTTCTTTTAACCTTAATGTATCTACAGATGAAGCTTATTTACTGCCAATATTTACGATAGGCAAATTTAAGGTGGAAGAAGAAAAAATCATCCTGCCCGTTGCGATTCAAGTACATCATGCTGTTTGTGATGGCTATCACGTCGGTCAATATGTGGAATATTTGAGGTGGCTTCTTGAACATTGTGAAGAGTGGTTAAATGATTCATTGCATATTACCTGAAGACAAAAGGTGTTCTCATGGAAATCTAGAAGATGAAGGCAGACTGAAATGAGTCTGCCTTTTTGTTTTGTGATGATCATGAATTGTGTCAAAGGTTTATTGATGTAACAATCGTTCTTTTTGCGGTTTCTTTTCGGTGCTTTGTAAATTCTTGTATGTGATAATAAATGTCATATAAGGGAGATCAGTGGAAGGGGAATAAGGGATGGAGAAAGTTCTTTCTTCACATGTAGGTGTGAAAATCAATGAATGGTATAAAATGATTCGGCAATTCAGTGTACCGGATGCAGAGATTTTGAAAGCTGAGGTAGAACAAGAAATTGAACGGATGGAAGAAGATCAGGATTTACTCATTTATTATCAATTGATGTGCTTTCGACATCAAATCATGTTAGATTACATTAAACCTATAGACTTTAATAAAAACAGACCAACCATTTCATCCCTCTTAGATCAGATGGAAACATCTCAAGAAACGCTCACCGGCATGTTAGAGTATTACAATTTGTTTTTCAGAGGCATGTATGAATTCAGTAATAAAGAATATGTAGAAGCGATAAAATATTATAGAAAAGCAGAAATAAAGCTGGAGATTGTTTCTGACGAAATTGAAAGAGCTGAATTCCATTTTAAAGTTGCAGAAGCTTATTACATTATGAAACAAACGCATGTATCTATGCACCATATTCTAAAAGCGATGGAGATTTACGATCAATATGACCTGTATAAAGTAAGAAAGATTCAATGCTCATTTGTCATTGCAGGAAACTATGATGATATGAAACGCAGCGATAAAGCTCTTCCTCATTTAGAAAAATCTTTAATGATGGCTGAAGAAATTCAAAACAATAGATTGATCTCATCAGCATATTATAATCTGGCTGATTGTTATGAATGTTTAGGTGATACAGATCAAGCTATTGCTTATTGTGAAAAGGCTGTTCATATCAACGAAAATGAACGATATGACAACTTACCACATTCGCTTTATTTTTTGTCATCATTATTGATGAAAAAAGGCGACTATAATAAGGGAAAAGATGTCCTTGATTATGGCTTTTCGATCTCTGTTCAATATGATGACGATTTATACAAACGACTGTTCCACTTTATCAAAGCCCTATATGTTGATAAAGTAAATATTGACCAAATTAAACAGGTCTTTCATTTTTTAGATGAGAACAAAATTTATGCTTATTTAGAAGAGCTGTCTTATGATGTGGCAGGTGTGTTCAAATCAAAAAATGATCACGAAACAGCAAATGAATTTTTAATGAAAATGTTGGACGCGCAAACAAAAATTTTGAAAGGGGACTGTCTTTATGAGTATTAAAAAAGTTGTTTTTTGTGCATTGGCAGTCATTGTACTGGTATCTACTGCTGGTATTCCATCACTTTCTAAAAGTGATAGTAGCAACCTCGATGTTGCTTCAAGAAAACAAACGTAAAAAAGCCTCCTCCAAGAGGCTTTTTTATTTTGTCGTAAAGCTTACAGCCTTTAAGGTATCAGAGTGGATGAAAGGTATATCACCTTACCAGTTTATTAATAGCTAAGTTTGAGTAGAGAATTCATAATGAACCAATGTTATACTGACCTTAACACAGATTGGGAGGCACCCACTTTGAAATCATTCTGGGAGAAAGAAGAAGAGAGTCCTTTTACGTTAAAAAAGATAGATGAGGAACAAATTCATGAAGCAGAGGGCACTCTTGGAGTCATTTTACCTGATACATACAAAAAGCTCATTTTAGAATGGAATGGCGGGTTTACAGTTCGTAATGCTTTTCCAACCGAACAGCCGAATTCATGGGCTGAGGATCATGTTCAATTTGACAATTTAAGAGGAATCGCCAAAGATGATGGCATCATGAATAGTCTTCGGTTAAGTAATGAATTGGATCTGCCTGAGGGACTTGTGATCATCAGCGGAGAAGAAGATACATGGATCGCCATGGATTATCGAGAAACGAAGGAACATCCTTCTATTCACTATTTTGATTTAGAGCTGGAAGTAGATTTTAAGCTGGCAGAAACTTTCGATGATTTTATTGAGAAGTTATATACAGCTGAAGATGCGATGGTCGAAGTAGTAGAGATTAAGGAGGAAGATTCTGATTTATATGTCAGTAAAGAAGAGCTTGAACACATATTTGAGAGGCAGGACCTTCGTCAGCAGAATCTTTTTAAAATGGCACATTATCCGATGGAAGAAACAGAAGAGATCGAATGGTTTTTCAATCGTATGAAACAATGCATCCAACAAATAAAAGATCAACATGTTTTGTATGAAACAGCCACAACGATTCACTCCATCCTTCTGTTAAACCCGGATATGCCAAGAAATGACTGTATCAATCAAGAGCTGCAAGAAATGGCTGAGTTTTTAGAAAAGAGTGGAGATCCTAATACCGCTTTTTTGGGAGAAGACATTTATCCAGTGGAAAAACGATAGTGAAAGAAGAAAAGCCCCTGTAAAGGGCTTTTTAAATGTATTTAAGACCTCTTTTTATTTAAAATTTTCATGATGAATAATGCTAAATATGAAGCAATGATTGAGCCTAAAGTGTAGACAACTACCCAGCCTAAGAAAGAGACATTAAAAAGTGTAAATGTCAGGATGAGTAAAATGATAAAGCTCACAACTGGCATGAAATAAATCTTTTGTACAATCAATGTGACGATAAAAGAAGCGATGATCATACTGACTGGAAGCAAGCCGAATGCGAATTCTAAATGAGTCATACCACTTCTCCCTTTAAATGACTTAGCTACATTTGAGTTTCATAAATTATTAGACAAAAGAATTAATAACCATATCATAACATGAATAAACATAATTATCATTTTATGTAATTTAATGAAATGTCTGGTTGTTTTAAATCCTTTATTTTGTCATCTTATTGAAAGTCATATTTAAATAAAGTATAGTAACTTTATATGACAAAGAGGAGGATGGTTAAAGGTGATGCATGCAGGAAGATTACGCCAACAAACTTTGAACAATTAGTAATTTCATATGTTCAAAGGCTCTGTTTTCATCAAAACGGAGTAAACAGGGTAGTCTGCACATTTTTAATGATCTTCAGCGGGAAAGTATGCAATTTCACTAGAAAAGAGGCAGTTAATCGTTCTGTCTTTTTTTTGTATGTTTTTTATGATGCAAAGAAAATTATAAGTCTAGCTTTGTTTACTCTGACCACAGAAAGTAGCCTGTTTGTGGGTTTTGTGATGATATTCTTGATGCCTATTGATCATGACTAAATGAGCAATTGGAGGAATGGATATGAATAGACTGGAATTAAAGCAGTTAGCCAAACATCACGGATTAGAGATTTTAGAGAATACCATCAAAATAAATGAATCAGGTGTGGATTTCCGTGTCGCACACGTCGAAGATATACATGGTGATCAATGGATATTAAGAATGCCTCGCAGACCTGAATCAATGAAATATACATTACAAGAAAAAAAGACATTAGATCATATGAGTAAGCAGGTTTACTTTCAGGTCCCTAATTGGTCTATTTTTACAGAAAGTCTAATTGCTTATAAACAATTAGAGGGGGTACCGGCGGCTAGTATTGATGTGGAACAGCAATCTTATGTGTGGAGTTTTGACCCAACGAGTGTACCGCAAGCTTATTATGAATCATTAGGAAGCGTTCTAGCGAATGTACATTCCTTAGAGCAACAGCCTTTTAAAACGATCGGTGTGGAGATGCTCAGTGCTCATGAATTAAGAGAATCAATGAAACAGCGAATGGAACGTGTCAAATCGCAATACACCATTAACAGCGGTTTATGGGAGCGCTGGCAAGACTGGCTAGCAAAAGATTCTTTATGGCCGCCTTTCGTGGGGGTGAAGCATGGAGATTTACATCCTGGCCACATTCTGATTGATGAAAATCAATGTGTTAAGGGTGTGATTGATTGGTCTGAACTGGGGATTGGTGATGTATCTGCAGACTTTTTGTCACATCAACTTCTGTTTGGGAAAGAAGGATTAACAAAACTTATCCATGCGTATGAAAAAGCAGGCGGAAGAACTTGGCCGGGAATGGATGAACATATAATAGAACTTCTGACTACAAGTGCGATCACTGTGGCCGAGTACGCTCAGAGATCAGGATTAAAAGAGATGCATGAAACTGCAGCATACATGTTAGCAAACGAAAGCTAATCAATCAGAATGAATCCAAAAAAAAGCCCCTAAAAAGGGCTTTTTTTAATCTAAATCATGAAAAAACTGTTTGAGTTGATCAATGAAAACGGATTTGGATTTTCCTTTTTTATAAATGAACTCGATATTGATGTTGAAATTGATGGATGGATCGATTGAAATTTGTTTTAATGTTCCTTGTTCTACCTCATTTCTCACACAATGATGAGGTAGAAACGATAGTCCCATTCCTTGCAGCACTAAGTTCTTTGCGGTTTCCATATGATCAACCTCAATGGAAATGTTCGGTGTGATGTTGTTTTTTTGAAATAATCGGTGAAGCATCAACCAATCAAATGACCCATAGTCAAAGAAAATAAAAGGCTGTTCTTCTAGTTCTTTCATATTGATGTTGTCAAGGCTGGCAAGCGGGTGATGAGTTGGGACGAACAGCCCAATTGGATCACTGAAAATAGGGATTGATTCAATTTGAGGATGTGTTTCAGTTCTGACAATGCCAAAGTCTACTTGGTTGTTAATCACTTTTTGGACAACATCCTTTGAATGTCCTGTTACAATTTTTACTTTCAGGTTTTCGTATTTTTCTTTTAGGGCGGGCAATATGTTAGGCAATAGATTATTGGAAATAGAGGATGCGCATCCAATTGTCAATTCATAAGGAATCATCGTTTGTTTGAGACTATGCTTTGCTTCTTGATAAGAATGGAGAATCTTTTTGGCATGCGGGTAAAACTGTTCACCTTTTTCCGTCAGAGATAATTTATTTCTCTGTCTATCAAATAATTTCAGGTCTAATTCCTTTTCTAACGATTGAATACGTGCCGAAACAGAAGGCTGGGTTAAATAGAGTGCTTCTGCAGCTTTATTGATACTGCCTAGCTGGCATACATAAATAAACGCTTCTATATTCTCAATATTCATGTTATCCCCTTATATGACGTTCTTTAAATGTTTAGCTTTTCAAGCTCATACACCAATTTTACAGCTTCTCTCGCCAAAATGACAGTAGGGTCAATCACTTTCACAGCTTTGGTTGACCTTAGAACTAAAGGGATTTCTGTACAGCCGGCAATGATGGCTTCGGCTCCTTGATTGATTAAAATTTCTGAAGCTAATGCCAGTTCACTTTCGCCTTTACTCAATTTTCCTGCTTTCACTGCATATATCCCATTCATGACATTTTTCTGAAGCTCTTCACTTGGGGTCATGACATCAATCTTGTGATGAGCACAAGCTTTTTGGTAGAGCTTGGTTTTTAATGTGCCATCAGTACATAGTAAGCCCACAGACGTATAGTGATGTTTGTTTAGGTAATTTGCGGTTTCTAATGGCATATTCATGATAGGGATATGAGTGGATTGTTGTACGTTTTCTAAAAAGAAGTGAGCGGTATTGCATGCAATCAGAATAAAGTCCGCTCCTGCGCGTTCTAATCTTTTAGCCGATGCAATCATATATTCTGTAGGATCTTCGCCTTTCCCAAATATGGCATTGGTTCTATCAGGAATTTGAGGATAATTATCAGCAATCACATGGAGATGATCCTGATCTTTTATCGCTGGAGTATGAGAAATGATTTTTTTCATCAGATCAATCGTTGCTAAAGGACCCATCCCGCCCATGATTCCGATCGTTGAAGACATATACGCCACCACATTTCTTTTTTTTCTATTATAAAAAAAGAAAGCGTGCTGAGCGTTATAGAAAAGTTCTATTTGTATATAGAAGGTTTATCAAAAGCGTCTCTTAATGGTGCTTAGCGGCCCACTCTGATTGAAGAATCGCATATTGATATTCGTCGACCCAAAGCCCCTTAGACATATCATTTTGAAGCAAATGTCCTTCCCGTCTCATATCTAAACGTTCCAGCACTCGAATAGATTTTTCATTGCGCACATCAGTAAAGGCAATGATTTTATGCTTGTTCAGTGTAGTGAAAATATATTTGATCATTGAACTCAAGGCTTCGTGAATATAGCCTTTTCCTTGAAATTCAGGTGCGAGTGTAAATCCGATTTCGACGATTCTAGGCTCACTTTCAAGTGTATGAATGGCGCAATCTCCTATCAGTTGATTGGATTCAGAAAAGGCAATGGCGTATTGAAACCATGTCCCTGGTTGATTAGGTGTTTGCGTCATTTGTTGCTGAACAAATGATTCAGCTTGTTCATACGTATAGTTTTCCCAGGATTGATATGTTGCAATAGAGGGGTTTGCTCGATACTGATAAAATACCTCAATATCTTGTAGATCAAATTGACGAATTACTATCCGGTTTGTTCTTGTAAATACGCTGTTTGCATTCTTCATGTTTTATCCTCATTTTTCATTTGTTTTTGATTTAAAAAAGTCTATTAGCCATTCAGATAGCTGCTGCTGTGCTTTACTGACAAATCGATCTGCATAATAAGTTAATTCTAAATGACGAACAGGTGCCGGATCAGCAATTGGAATCGACACAATATTTGACCATGTCGCATGTTGTTGCAGCAATCCTCGCGGCTGAATGGTTGCACCGATGCCGGCTTCAACCAGCTGCAATAATGAAGATGCGGAACCAACTTCCATGACAGTGTCTAGTTCAACACCCTGTTCTTTACATACGTCATCTACTAAATCTCTTCCTAGATATCCCTTCGGATACATGACCAAAGCATGCTGCGTCAGCTCTTCCAGTGTCACTTCACATTTTTGGGCTAGTTCACTTTCTGAATGAGCAAATAATTCGTAGGGCTCACTTCCAAGTGGAATTTGAATAAGCCGCTTATCCGCAGGCCCTCGCAGCCCAATGCCGAGATCCACTTTATGCGACAGTACTTCTTCACGAACGAAGATCGTTGAATATGCTTTCAAATTGGTTTCGGGATAAAGTGTTTTAAATTCTACAAAAAGCGGAACAAGCTGAAAGTCAAGATCGGAGGGGAGAACGGCAAGTCGAACGTTTCCTCGTTTTTCAGATAATAGTTCTTTCATCGCATTTTTTGCATCTCTTTCAGCTTGAAGCATTTTCATCCCATATTGATAAAGAAGAGAACCCGCTTCGGTTGCAACGACTTTTTTGCCGATTCGATCAAAGAGCGGCATCCCAACTTCTGCTTCAAGCAGCCGAATCTGCTGGCTTAATGTAGGCTGTGATATCCCTAATTGCTCAGCAGCTTTTGTGAAATGTAAATGATCGAATACTGCCATGAAATATGTAATATGCCGAGTATCCATTTGTCATCCTTTCATTAATCATAGTTTTTTACTATCATCATAATACGAATTATTGTATTGATCAATGAATGCGGCAGATTTATACTCAAAGTAACTTCAACAAGTTGAGAGAGGAAGAAGTGCATTGATGAAAAAAATATTTTATTTAGCCGCTTTATTTTTAGCTGCATTAAACTTGCGCCCAATCATTACGTCCGTCGCTTCTATGATGAGTATGATCCAATCAGAGCTTGGTGTGAACGCACTGACAGCAAGTCTTTTAACCACTTTACCTGTCCTTTGTATGGGGGTATTTGCTCCCGTTGCGACGACACTCAGTAGGCGATTTGGTTTAGAGAGAACGCTTTTTTTCTCGATTCTTCTCATCACGATCGCTACAGCGCTGCGGGGTACAAGCCAATCAGTCGCTATCCTGCTTATGACTGCATTTGCAGGAGGGGTAGGGATTAGCTTCGCGGGTCCTTTATTGTCTAGTTTTATTAAAAAGTATTTCCCGAGAAATCCTGGTATCGTCAGTGTGTATTCCATTTCGATGACAATAGGTGCAGCACTTGCTTCCGGCTTCACCATTCCGATTTACTTGCGCAGTCACCATCTTCCGTTTGCATTGTCTTGCTGGGCTATTCTAGGGGTGATCGCGCTTATTCTCTGGATAGGTATTGCTCGCAAAAATGAGCAGAGTGATTTTGTTACCTTGCCGCTAAAGTTGCCGCTTCGAAACAAAAAGGCGATTCAATTTACCTTGTTTTTTGGCTTTATGTCCAGCATGTTTTATTCTTTGACGGCATGGATTTCACCAATTGCTCTTAGTTTCGGAAACAGTCCGCAATATGCTGCCATGCTGCTGACCATATTTACACTCATTCAGATTCCGGTGGCACTACTCGTTCCAGCGGTCGTTACTCGATTAGGAAAACCGAAATTATTTCTCATCTTATGCAGTCTGTCTGAGCTGATTGGTCTCATCTTTCTTCTTCTGCCGATGCCAATCTTGCCAGCTGTCATTTTCCTAGGTATGGGTGCAGGTGGATTATTTCCTTTAGCGCTCATGCTACCGATTATAGAGACGGGTACTCCAGAGGAAGCTGGAACTTGGTCCGCCATGTCGCAGATGGGCGGGTATATCATGGGAGGATTCGGTCCGTTTTTCATTGGCTTAGTTTTCGATCTAAGCGGACATTTTTATGCTTCTATTGTGGCAATGCTTGTCATCGTCATGCTGATGATTGGCGTTCAGTTATCTATGAATCTTGGTAAAAAGCGCGAAGTAGAATCCAATTAATGATCAATTGACCGACGTTTTAATATCAATACTCATTTGACATCGCCATAGCCTATTCCTAAATAAATAGGCTATGGCGATTATTTTGCTCAATTTTAGAAACTACACATTAAACAATTATCGTGATAGATATTTTTCAACTTTACGGGTGGCCATTTCTGCAGCTTCCATGATTATTTCACCTAATGTTGGGTGAGGATGAATCGTCATTGCTAAATCTTCTACTGTAGCACCAACTTCAATAGAGAGAGAAAGTTCTGACATAAGAGTAGATGCTTCTGCACCTACGATTTGTGCTCCTAAAATAAGTCCAGATTCGGCATGGGCTACAATCTTCACAAATCCTTCAGATTCTTTTAGTGCCAGCGCTCGACCATTAATGGAGAACATTGATTTTCCAATGACAGTCGGAATGGATTGTTGCTTACAATCTGTTTCGCTCAGTCCGACACTCGTCAATTCTGGGCTTGAAAACACAACAAGTGGGATTGCTTTATAATCTATTATCGAAGGTTTCCCAGCGATTGCTTCAGCTGCCACCTTCGCTTCATAGGAAGCTTTATGAGCCAGAGCAGGACCCTTGGTGATATCACCAAGGGCATATATGTGCGGAATGGATGTTTTGCATTGTTCATCAATTTCAATCAGTCCGTGTGGGGTAATAGACAACCCGATAGAATCAAGACCTAATGTTCCATCTGTATTTGGTTTTCTTCCGACAGTAATCAGTGCATATTCTGCTTTCAGCGTGTAGCTTTCTTTCTGTTTCTCATAATGAAGATCAATACCGTTTATATGCTGCTTGGCATCTGTGACGTTTGCTCCTGTAATCAGGGTGATGTTATCTTCTTTCAATTGTCGAACAACAGGCGAAACAAGTTCACTTTCAAAGTCGGGCAATACTTGATTGCCGCCTTCCAAAATGGTAACGTTTGCCCCAAATCTTGCAAACATCTGTCCAAGTTCAACCCCAATATAACCACCCCCAACTACGACAAGGCTTTTCGGAATTTTAGGAAGGGATAGGGCTTCAGTTGAAGACAATATACGATCCCCGAAAGGGAGTGATCTCATTTCAATTGGACGGGAACCAGTTGCTAGTATTAGGTGTTTGAAGTTGATTCGCTTTTCACCATTTTCGGCAAGTTGAATCACCGCTGTATGCTGATCGATTAAGCTTGCCTCGCCTTCCAGAATGGTAACTCCCGCTGACTTTAACAAAAATTGGACGCCTCCAGCTTGTTTTTCCACAACAGCGTTTTTGAACGCTTGAGCTTCATTGAAAGAGCCGCTTTCTTGAAAACCACCCCATTGTTTGCGGAGTTTGAAGCGCTCTGCTTCTGCTATTAGTGCTTTAGATGGGATACAGCCTACATGGGTACACACTCCACCTAATTGATCACGCTCTACAATCGCTGTTTTCATGCCGAGGTGAGCTGAACGTAATGCCGCCACGTAGCCTCCCGGACCTGATCCGATCACTAATGTATCTACTGTTTCTAAATGAATCATTTCTTGCACCTCCAAAATATTATGACCATAATATATTATACCCATCATATTTTAATGAAGTCAATCCCATCTAAGTGAGGGAAGTTGGATTTCAGTCAATTGACACAAGAAAATATGATGATTATAATATTTTAATAAATACACTTAGAAAGAGTTAAAGTGAAGGAGGGGAGAAAGAAGATGCCTTATCCGAAAGGTCATAAGTCAAAAGTGAGAGAGCAAATCATTGTAAGTGCTGCACAAGCATTTCGAACAAATGGCGTTCGTAATATCAGTTTGCCATTCATTATGAAAGGGGCAGGCCTAACTCATGGAGGGTTTTACGCTCACTTTAAGAACAAGGATCAGTTGGTGATAGAGGCTTTTCATTTTGCTATTACTGATACGATAAAGCTGCTGCAAAGTGTTGCAGACAAGAAAGCAGACCAGCCTCGAATTCAGACGATCATTGAATTCTATTTAAGTACCGTTCACCGTGATCAGACGGAGGTCGGCTGTATACTGCCTGCGCTTGCAGGGGAGATTTCTCAATTATCGCAAGAGGTACGGAAAGCTTATACCGATGAATTGAAACGATTTATGGCGTTTATAGCTGATGCTGGAAACATAGATCTCTCTACGAGTTACGCACTAGTAAGCAGCATGATTGGTACAATTGCTTTTGCACGAGCTGTCAATGATTCGCAGTTCAGTGATCAATTGTTATTGGCAGGCAGAACACAGGCAAAATACATTCTAGAGGCGACATAACATTCAAATAAAAAACATAGGGGATGATGCGATGTTGATTAGAGAAGCAAGCATAGAAGATTATCCACAATTAAGACAAATCTATTTAGCATCCCGCCGTCAGAGCTTTCACTGGCTTAATACAGAAGAAATCAATCTGCAAGATTTTGATCAAGATACGCAGGAAGAGCAAATTTTCTTAGCTGAGAAAAACAATAAAATCCTTGGATTCATCTCGCTCTATGTACCAGATCGTTTTATTCATCTCTTGTTTGTACATCCAAAAGCTGCTGGTCGAGGGGCTGGTGATCTGCTGCTCAAACAAGCTATAAAAGTTTTGGGAACACCGGTCACCCTCAAATGTGTCTCTGACAATCACAAAGCTTTATCTTTTTATCAAAAAAGAGGCTGGAAGGCTGTTGTAGAAGAAGGGGAGCCTGGGGAGAGATACTTGGTGTTTGTTTATGATGGAACGTAAAGAGTGTCTTCTTTTTTCGCAGCCGCTTTTATAGCTTTACTTTATTGAGCTATTGCTTTTTCGCTCGATTAAGAATAATTTCAGTATCATGAGCTACAGTTACTTTTTTGTACTTTTGCAAGATATGTTCCGAGAAAAATTTGCACAAAAAGAATTAGAGGTGAGTCATATGACAAGCTATGAGTCAAAAGATGTTTTAAAGCAAGCAATCATGAAATCGTACAATCAATACGATGAAGAATTCGATATGATCCCAGAAGAAATGAAAGATGATCAAATAGAGGATGTAAGCCGAACTCCTGCAGAAAATTTGGCCTATCAAGTTGGCTGGACTACCCTGCTACTTCAATGGGAGCAAGACGAAACTGAAGGAAGGGTTGTCCATACGCCAGCAGAAGGTTATAAATGGAATCAGCTTGGCGCATTATATTCTCTTTTTAATGAGAAGTACGCTTGTCAATCACTTGTCGCATTAAGAGCTCAGCTCAAACAGAATGTTTTAACTATTTGTAATATGTTAGATCGTATGAGTGAAGAAGAAGTGTTTGAACCTCATCAACGAAAATGGGCGGATGACGCTACAGCAAAGGCTGTCTGGCCAGTTTATAAATTTATTCATGTGAATACCGTTGCCCCTTTTAAAAATTTCCGTACTCAAATTCGTAAATGGAAACGATTAAAACAAGTATGACGTGAAGGATATACTAGATGTAGACCTGAATGTATCATTAGAGAGTACAGGAGGAGAGGTCGAGGGCACTGATTCAAGCTCAGTTATTCTTCCTTATCAAAATTACGATCACACACATGGCTTCTTTAAAGAAGCTTTTTTTGTTCTTTTGCGGTTTCTTTTCGGTGCCGGACGATTTATGAAATGATAATATATGTCATTATAGGGAAAATAGAGGAAGGGGTAAGGGCTGATGGAGAAAGTGCTTTCTTCTCACGTCGGTTTGAAAATCAATGAATGGTATTATCACATTCAACGATTTAACGTACCGGACGCCGAAGCATATAAAGAGGAAATCAAATCAATGCTTGATCATATGGAAGAAAATCAAGATTTATTATTGTATTTCTCACTTATGGAGTTCAGACATAAATTAATGCTTGATTACTTGAATCCTTTAGAAAATGGGAAAGAGCGGGCGAACTTTAGGGAACTCGCACTGAAGATCAAAAGGGATCAAGAGAAATTAACAGGATTGCTCGAGTATTATTTCAATTTTTTCTACGGCATGTATGAATTTGAAAACTATGAATACCTAAATGCGATTACCTTCTATAAGCGGGCAGAAAAAAAGCTGTCTCTTGTCAGCGACGATATTGAACGTGCCGAGTTCAATTACAAGATGGCAGAAATTTATTACCACATGAAACAAACCCACATGTCGATGCACCATATTGCACAGGCGATAGACTGTTACAGAGAAAAAGATACATACACAGTGAGAGAAATTCAATGTTCTTTTGTGATTGGATTAAACTATATCGATATGGGCTGCCCCGAAAAAGCGATACCCCATTTTCAACACGCACTAGAAAAAGCCGCCGACAACTCAACAAAACGATTAAAAGGATCAGCACTTTATAATTTAGGGTTGAGTTATTTTCATAACAAAGAATTAGGACAAGCGATTACTCATTTTAATGATTCAATTCGAGCATTTAAAGAGCAGGGATACGAGCATTTAAATAGAATCTTAGATCCGCTCATTATGTTGTCAAAAGCCTACTTCAAAAAGAAAGAACAGGACTTAGGTACATATGCATTAAATAACGGTATAGAACTATCTGAAAAGCTGAAAGACCATGTTCTATTATTGATATTCAAGTTTTTAAGATCTCTATACATTGACAACAATTTTGAGCAGTTGGAAAAAATAATGGAATTGTTAGAAGTAAAGTCAATGTATCCTGACCTCGAAGATTTAGCAAAAGATGCTGCAAAATATTATAATGAAATGGGAGATAAAGACAACGCGATGCATTTCTATGAAAAGATTCTTTATTTCCAAACTCAAGTAAAGCGGGGGGACTGTCAGTATGAAATTTAAAATGTTATCAGTGGTATTCGTGATGATTAGTGTCATAAGTGTTGTTGGTTATTTTACGTCTGAAGTGACAGCAAGTCATGATGAAGCTAGGAGAGGTCACACTGCAAGTATTGGTTATACTGCTTAAGTAAAAAGCCCTTTAAGGGCTTTTTACTATAAAACCGAATATACGCTATGAACAAAGAATATTTTCTCCATAGAAAACATACTGAGGAGGAAGTGAAATGACAATGTTAAAATCAACAGAATTTCGAAAGATTTTCATTATATTTTTTGCTTTAACCTTTATGATTAGTCTGTTCAATATGGCTGTGTTTCCAGGGACGTCAGTGTCTTATTATGTTGGCCTGGTTTGTAAGATGTTGTTTATCAGCTTGTTAAATGGTCTGTTTTTCGGAACAATTATCTATTTGATTGTTACCCTTCTCTTTGCTAAATCTTCAAAGGAAAATCAATAAACCAGTGAGCGGCTAAAGACCGTTCTTTTTTATTTTTAAAAATGGGATATGCTATTTAAAGAGATGATGAGATGACTTAATTTATGATCTAAATCGCAATTCCAGTGAATATTTTTCCAACATAATTCAATTATTTTTAATAACCTGCTGTATTATATTTTAAAGGATGTTACCGTTGGATGTAAGGAATGATTGGCCAATCTTCCAATAAAAGTTGGAGGGAAATCATGAATTGCAAAATTGAAATGTTAACGAATATGAAAATGGTGTATATGAGAAATATAGGACCATATGGCAGCAGAGAAAATGTAGAGATGATGAAGAGATTTAAAAAATGGATCAATCAACATCAATTAATTGATGAATTAAAGGAATTTGGTATATATGGTGTTCCTCAAGATGATCCTGGAAAAATTCCATCAGAAAAATGCAGATACGACCTCATGTTGATGACAAATAGAGATTTCACAAAAGGTCAAATGGTTCAGACTGGACATTTTGAAGGGGGAAAGTATGCTGTGTTTACAGTGACACATACAACGGAAAAAGTGAATTTGTTTTGGAGCCAATTGCCTCAAATGATTCAAAACAATCAATTGAACATGCGTCAGGCATCTATTATGGAACGATATAGAGAAGAAGAAGGCGTGTGTGAATTCTTACTGCCTATCTTTTAAACACTTGAATGAAGTTCAATGGGAAAACAGATCTTTATGGTCTGTTTTCTTCATATAAATATTCTTAAATCACCTTACTTCAAATGCTATACTATGGCTAAACCATTCATGAAGGGTCATGATAGGAGGAGCATTGTGTGATATTCATCATAGGCATTATCATTGCTTTTATGATTGCTATTTTAGGTTTTACTGTTTTCGTAGATGTAGGGAATGGATTGGGAACGGCTCTTAGCATCATCGGAGGAATGGTCATTTTATTCATTGCCGGTAGATTACAAAGGCGAAAAGAACAGAATGATCCAAACATATTAATGGATAAAATGATGATGCTTTTTCACGAAGATGGGTTTCAAGCATCTACCTATTTCTTCTCAGAGCAAGTTGATAAGGGATTTGCGATTGATGATGAGTTAAAGAAAATGCGCTTTATTGAACATCAGCCTGATGGGTCAACTAGTAAAAATAGATTTGCAGTCACTGAGCTATACTTGAAAGATTTGAAACAAGTTGTGATGTTAGAAGATGGGGTGCCGATTGCTTCAGCTGAGAGAGATGATAAAGAAGAGGTCTCAACGCTTGAATTAAGATTAATAATGAATGACCGAGAGTCATCAACGATCACGATCAACTTCTTGCAATTTGATGTGCCTGTTCATAAAAGCAATGCTCAATACTTAGCTGAACGGGAAAATTTGCAGGAGATTTATCATGATATTGATGCAATGATGAAATCTGTGGATGACATTTAATATCATCGCACATAGAGAAGAAATCACAGTTGATGTGGTTTCTTTTTTTTGTGAGACAAGACAAAGCAGGTTCAGTCATTGTAGCTGAATGTTTTTCTCAAAAATGAATAAAGATAGACTAGACACAAAAGCGAACATGGATATAGAAAGAACGCTCATGTGATGAGGAGGAAAAAATAAATGAAAAAGCTATGCAGGGAAGTCTGGATCGAAGTCAATCTTGACGCGATTAAAAGAAATATTGAAGCCATTCAAGCGCATATTCCAAGGAAAAGTAAGATTATGGCTGTTGTGAAGGCGAATGCTTATGGACATGGCTCAGTGGAGGTGGCTCGGCAAGCACTGGAAAGCGGTGTGACGGAGCTTGCAGTTGCTAGCTTGGAAGAAGGCATTGTGCTGCGAAGAGCAAAAATTGAAGCGCCGATTTTGGTTCTTGGGTTTACTCCGCTCGACTGTGTGAAAAGGGCTGCGGCCTGGAGAATTGATCTATCTGGCCTTCGTGAAGACTGGATTGTTGAAGCAAATGAGATCTTAGCAGAAGAGGAAAGTCAGCACCGTCTTGGGATTCATGTCAATGTCGACACAGGGATGGGACGATTAGGTGTACGAACGAAGGAAGAGCTTTTAGGCGTAGTGGAGGCACTAGAAAAGAGTGAAAACCTTAGATGGGACGGAATTTTTACGCATTTCTCCACTGCGGATGAGCCTGACCCTGATTTCACGCTGCTGCAGCACAGTATTTTTATTGATTTTCTTCGCTTTTTGAAAAAACAAGGAATTAAGCTGCCGACCGTACATATGAACAATACAGCGGCTGCCATCGCGTTTCCTGAATTTAGCGCCGATATGATTCGGCTGGGCATCGGACTTTATGGACTGTATCCCTCGCAATACATTGAAAGCTTAGACACTGTTCAGCTAGAGCCGGCTCTCAGTTTAAAAGCGAGAATTGCGTTCGTGAAGGAAATGGTCACAAAGCCAAGGACTGTCAGCTATGGGGCAACGTATGTAGCAAAGCCTGATGAAGTCATTGCCACCATACCAATCGGTTACGCAGATGGGTACTCACGTGCTTTATCAAATCGGGGATTTATGCTTTTCCGTGGAGAACGAATGCCGATTGCTGGCCGAGTCACAATGGATATGACGATGATCAGTTTAGGAGAAATGAAAGCAAAGCAAGGCGAGGAAGTCGTCATATACGGACGTCAGAAGGGCGGAGAAATTTCTGTCGATGAAATCGCTGAAATGCTCAATACAATCAACTACGAAGTCATCGCCACCCTAAGCCGCCGCGTCCCAAGATTTTATCGTCGAGGCGGGAAGATTATTAAAATATCGACGCCGGTGATGTATGTGTGAGTTCAATTTGTCTCTAAAAGCTCACCACAAATGAAAATCCGAATAGCCCCCTTTACATGGCAAGGGGGCTAACTTTCAAGACTTAAGCACGATACTCTTTATCTAAAATAAGAATTGGTTTAATCGTAGATCCATTTTTAGAATCTTCAAAGGCTTGTTCAATATCTTCTAATTCGTAGAATTTTGCTAGTTTCTCAACTGGGAATTGTCCATTTTTAAAGAACTTTACTAGTTTAGGAATAAATAGTTGTGGAACGGCATCCCCTTCTATCACACCTTTTAATGTGAGAGCATTGAGCATTAGATCATTTGTTACATTAAATGTTAAATCGCGCTTCCCTACTGCTACTGTTGCACAAGTCCCTTTGACACGCAGGCAATGAAGGGCTGCTAGAGTGACTTCTGGTACTCCAGTTGTTTCAAATGAGTAATGTGCCCCTTTGCTTTCTGTTATTTCCTTAATTTTTTCAACTGGATTCTCATGCTTACTGTTGATGATATGTGTTGCACCTAATTCTTTTGCTAACTCAAGGCGGCTATCATGAATATCAACGGCAATAATCGGATCACAGCCAGCGATTTTTGCTGCCATTAACCCACTTAACCCAACAGCGCCTGTACCGAAAACAACAAAGCTTGTTCCTGGTGCTGGAGCAAGTGAATTTAAGACAGTGCCGCTCCCGGTCATTAAGCCACAGCCAAATGGTCCTAAATAACGTAAATCTGTTTCTTTGTCTACTTTCACTACATTTTTTTCATCAACCGTTGCATATGTACCAAATGATGATTGACCAAAAAATTGTGATACATCTTCATGATCATGTGTATGAATAGGCGTTTCATTATGCTTATTACGACCAGAAAAATTCAGTGGAATCATGTTTTCACATCCACCAGCGTTCCCATCTAGACAATTATGACAATGACCACAATAAGCGAAACCTAGTACAACGTGGTCTCCTTCTTGAACGGTTGTGACATTAGAACCTGCTTTCACTACAATGCCAGAGCCTTCATGTCCTAATAAAGCAGGACGTGGGACAGGAAGCGTTCCATCTAATACTGTGGCATCAGTATGACAGACGCCAGATGCAACTATTTTGACAAGCACTTCATCTGCTTTTGGATCATCTAGTAATAATGTTTGTTTCTCGAAATCTTTTTCATTTGTTGTGACCATCGCTTGAATTTCCATATCATGTGCCCTCACTTTTTGTATAGTATGATATTCTAAAGAAGTTAGATCAAATGTCACAAAAAATTCATTTCTTTATGACTAAGTTGATTGTAGGACGAAAGATTTTTCGTTTCAATCAGCAAAAAAACTTTTTTGTATAGGTTTTCAACACACAGGAATTTATGTATCTCTAATCAACATTTTTTTAAAAGTGTCTAAAGGAGGGGCCGATGATCAAAAAAGAGGATCGCCGTGTTGAGCGAACAAAAGAAACACTTCGTCAAACATTCAAAGTACTAGTAAAAGAAAAAGGATATTCGCACGTAAAAGTGAAGGATATTGTGGAAAAGGCAAATTATAACCGGACGACGTTTTATGTGCATTATGAAAGTAAAGATGAATTAGCAGAAGATTTTATTCACCGAGAAATGGAAGATTTTGAATATGAATTTTGTAAGCCGACTCGTGAAAATCCACTGTTAGATTTAACTCGCATGAAACCAGAAGGCACCGATGTATTTCAATATATCGTCGAAAATCGTGACTATTATGATTTATTAGTGATGGAAGACCGCATCCCTCAAATACAAGAACAATTGCTTAAGAAAATACAATATATCTTCCAAAATAGAATGTCGTTTGTAAGTGATCAGTATGCAGAAATCAACGACAGTTATTTTATCCAATATCGTTCATATGGCATTTTTGGTTTTATCATTGAATGGATCAGAAATGACTACAATGCGTCTGCCTCTGAAATGGCACGCCGCATAATCAATTTATTATATAATCAATCCTCACTCATGATTCAGCTGAAAGGCGAAGAACCGATTATTAAAACGTAACGCTTAGAACTATCCTTTATAACACTACATATTTAGATGATTGAATGAGTGAATTTTGGTGTCAATCGATTTTTAAAGTGATTCATCTCAATTTCTTTAATTTGTAAACTTTGTGAAAAAAAGAACGATAAAAGGAGGGAATATAACGAGTTGGAGGAATAGGAAATGAAAAAAAGGTTTTTATTATTCATCACGGTACTTCTGTTAATGAGTACCCTTAGTCCATTCAAAGCAAATGCAGCAGAAAAACCAACTGGATGGACAAAAAGAGCTGATTTGCCAGAAGAACGTATTAATGCTGGTGTGGGGGTCGTTGATGGAAAGATTTATGTGTTTGGTGGAGCGAGTGAAAAAAATAAATTAAACAACCAAACATTTATGTATGACCCTAAGAAAGATGTGTGGGAAGAGAAAGCCAGTATGCCAAGATATAGAACAGGTGGAACATATGCTACTGTAGGTAAAAAAATATATTTAATAGGCGGGATTAACGAAGATACTAAAGTAGCTTATAACACGATTGATATATATGATACAGAACTTGATCAGTGGGCTGAAGAGCCAATTCAAATACCTAGAGACCCTGTGTTCTCGACTTATAGTAAGGGAACTTTGTACGCAGTTGCAGTAAAAGAAAATATAAATATTGTATCTTCAAAAAACTCTTATAAGAATAATGTCTATCAGTATAATACAGACTCCGGTGAATGGAAGAGCTTGAACTCATCTGCTTTACCGTCTCGAAATGGGAGAGCTATATCTGCAATTGACGGCAAAATATATGTTGCCGGTGGAGAAAATTCGATCGGGCATAGTAGAGAAAGATCTTTGTTCCAGTATGATATTTCAGCAGATACATGGAGGAAATTAAAAGATAGTGACTTAACTTCATATGTATTTGAACCGGCTTACGAAACATATAATGGGAAATTCTTTGTTATTGGAGGACAGCGGACTGGTGATCGATCAAGTGAAATGCTGAATAAAGTTCAAATTTTCAATCCTAAAGATGGTCAATTTAAAAATTCAGCGTATGATTTACCAGAAGGTAGAGTATCAGCTGTCGCCGCAATTGTTGATGACCAATTATATGTCATTGGCGGACGTAACTACTCATATTATATGGGGAATTTTTCTGCAAAAAGTGATTACAAATCAGTCATTTCTATTCCGTTAAGCGACTTGCAAATAACTGAAGATGAAGAAAAGCCAGATGATGATACAGCAGAAGAGCCAAAAGATCAGGATGGGACAAAACCTGACGATGGCACAACAGGAGAGCCAAAAGATCAGGATGGGACAAAACCTGACGATGGCACAACAGAAGAACCGAAAGATCAGGATGGAACAAAACCTGACGATGGCACAACAGAAGAACCAAAGGATCAGGATGGAACAAAACCTGGTGAAGAAGTAACAAAGGGTATACTTTCAATTACTATGATAAACGGACTGCAAAAAGATTATTTGCTTTCAATGAAAGAAATCAACGATTTTCTTAACTGGTATAAAGAGAGAAGTTTTGGAATTGGGATGAACTTCTATGAAATCAGTGATGAACACAATAAAGGCCCGTTCACAAGTAAGAAGGATTACGTGGTGTACCAAAATATTTTAATGTTTGATATCAAGCAATATTGATATTCATAAAACGATAAAGCTGCTGATCTATCATCAGTAGCTTTTGTTTTTTATAGAATTGTTCAAATTTAGGATCAACGTCATGAAAAAACACGATATCTTTTAAAAAATCTGCTAAACATCCTATAACCACGTCCGATAATAAAATTGTCAGGGTTGATAAGCCCTAGAATAAAGGACTTTTTTCAGACAAGGACGTCTGTCAGGTCCCACATACATGGAGGTAATAGGAAATGAGAATTAACCACAATATCGCAGCACTTAACACTTTAAATCGTCTGTCTGCAAACAACGGTGCGAGCCAAAAGAACATGGAGAAGCTTTCTTCTGGTCTTAAAATCAACCGTGCAGGAGATGACGCAGCAGGTCTTGCAATCTCTGAAAAAATGCGTGGACAAATCCGTGGATTAGAAATGGCTTCTAAAAACGCACAAGACGGTATCTCTCTTATCCAAACAGCTGAGGGTGCATTGACAGAAACTCACTCAATCCTTCAACGTGTTCGTGAACTAGTGGTTCAAGCTGGAAACACGGGTACACAAGACGATACAGATCTTGGTGCAATTCAAGAAGAAATCAAGAATCTTGTCCAAGAAATTGGTAACGGTACTGAGAAAAATGGTATCTCTGATCGTACTGAGTTCAACGGTAAAAAATTGTTGAATGGTGCTTTCGCTGATGGTACAGCTACTTTAACATTCCAAATCGGTGCAAATAAAGCACAAAAATTAGATGTAAATATCGAAGCAATGTCTTCTGATAAAATTGGTGCTACTCAAGCAGATGGAACTCTTGTAGCTGGTCAAGCGGTCTCTAACATTGATGTTACACAATTCGCTGCTGCTACACCAACACTTACATTTGATCAGCAACTAGACATCGTAGATGGTGCAATCAAACAAGTTTCAGATCAACGTTCTAAACTAGGTGCGGTTCAAAACCGTTTAGAGCACACAATCAACAACCTTGGTGCTTCTGGTGAAAACTTAACGGCTGCTGAGTCTCGTATCCGTGACGTTGACATGGCGAAAGAAATGAGTGAGTTCACAAAGAACAACATTCTTTCTCAAGCTTCTCAAGCAATGCTTGCACAAGCGAACCAACAGCCACAAAACGTACTCCAATTATTACGTTAATGACAGGCCCCTTTATGGGGCTTTTTTGTTCCTATTAATTTAATATAAGCTTTGAAATCATCACTTTAATCGATAGAACAATAGAAACCTTTTTAAACTAAATAGTGAATAAAGTTATGTAAAATTGATCAATAAATATTAAAAAATGTTAAACTTCCTATGAAATAATCCGATAAAAGTATTGTCAGGGTTGTTAAGCCCTAGAATAAAGGACTTTTTTCAGACAAGGACGTCTGTCAGGTCCCATATACATGGAGGTAATAGGAAATGAGAATTAACCACAATATCGCAGCACTTAACACTTTAAATCGTCTGTCTGCAAACAACGGTGCGAGCCAAAAGAACATGGAGAAGCTTTCTTCTGGTCTTAAAATCAACCGCGCAGGAGATGACGCAGCTGGTCTTGCAATCTCTGAGAAAATGCGTGGTCAGATCCGTGGATTAGAAATGGCTACTAAAAACGCACAAGACGGTATCTCACTTATCCAAACAGCTGAAGGTGCATTGACTGAAACTCACTCAATCCTTCAACGTGTACGTGAGCTTGTCGTTCAAGCTGGAAACACGGGTACACAAGATGAAACAGACCTTGGTGCTATCCAAGAAGAAATCGCTAACCTAGTTCAAGAAATTGGTGACGGTTCTGGCAAAAACGGTATCTCTGATCGTACAGAATTTAACGGAAAGAAATTGCTTGACGGTTCTTTCAGCGCAGCTGGTGCTACACCAAAATCATTAACATTCCAAATTGGTGCAAATAAAGCACAAAAATTAGATGTGAACATCGAAGCAATGTCTTCTACAGCACTTGGTGCATTAGAAGCTGACGGAACTCTTAAAGCAGACCACGCAGTATCTGACATCGATGTAACACAATTTGCTGATCCGACTGCTACTGGCGCACTTTCTTTTGATGATCAATTAGATATCGTTGATGGAGCTATTAAACAAGTATCTGACCAACGTTCTAAACTCGGTGCAGTCCAAAATCGCTTAGAGCACACAATCAACAACCTTGGTGCTTCTGGTGAAAACTTAACAGCTGCTGAGTCTCGTATCCGTGACGTTGACATGGCAAAAGAAATGAGTGAGTTCACGAAGAACAACATTCTTTCTCAAGCGTCTCAAGCAATGCTTGCACAAGCGAACCAACAGCCACAAAACGTACTTCAATTACTACGTTAATGAAGAGCCCCTTTTATGGGGCTTTTTTTATGTCTACTGATGATTGAAAAAAGCAGCTCTTGATTATATCAATGTGAGACACACTTGGTGCGCACTTGTTTTTTAAATAAATAATATGATGAGAAGAACTAATATTTTAAAAGGAGCACACAATACGTCTTTTCCATAGAACTAAATCATGAATTAAGACTGATAATTTAATAAATAAATATTAAAAAGTGTTAAACTTCCTATAAAACAATCCGATAAAAGAATTGTCAGGGTTGATAAGCCCTATAATGAAGGGCTTTTTTCAGACAAGGACGTCTGTCAGGTCCCACATACATGGAGGTAATAGGAAATGAGAATTAATCACAATATCGCAGCACTTAACACATTGAACCGCTTATCTGCAAACAACGGTGCGAGCCAAAAGAACATGGAGAAGCTTTCTTCTGGTCTTAAAATCAACCGTGCAGGAGATGATGCAGCAGGTCTTGCAATCTCTGAGAAAATGCGTGGACAAATCCGCGGATTAGAAATGGCTTCTAAAAACGCACAGGACGGTATCTCTCTTATCCAAACAGCTGAGGGTGCATTGACTGAAACTCACTCAATCCTTCAACGTGTTCGTGAACTAGTGGTTCAAGCTGGAAACACGGGTACACAAGATGATACAGATCTTGGTGCGATTCAAGAGGAAATCAATAATCTAGTTCAAGAAATTGGTAACGGTACTGATAAAAATGGTATCTCTGATCGTACTGAATTCAACGGTAAAAAATTGTTAAATGGTGACTTTGAAACAGCTACATTAACTTTCCAAATTGGTGCAAACAAAGCACAGAAATTAGATGTAAATATCAAAGCAATGTCAGCTGATAAACTTGGAACAGATCCAACTGATGCAACTAAAACAGTTTCAGCTCTTAAAGTAACTGATTTTGCAACTATTGCTGCAGGTGCTGCAGGTGGTTTTAATGATCAATTAGATATCGTTGATAATGCAATCAAACAAGTTTCAGATCAACGTTCTAAACTAGGTGCGGTTCAAAACCGTCTAGAGCACACAATCAACAACCTTGGTGCATCTTCTGAAAACTTAACAGCAGCTGAGTCTCGTATCCGTGACGTTGACATGGCGAAAGAAATGAGTGAGTTCACGAAGAACAACATTCTTTCTCAAGCGTCTCAAGCAATGCTTGCACAAGCGAACCAACAGCCACAAAACGTACTTCAATTACTACGTTAATGACGAGCCCCTTTTATGGGGCTTTTTTTTATGCTGTTTTTTTCGCATTTTCTCCAGTCTTATGATTCTTAAATCCCTCTGACAAATCATGAAAAATGACCTTTAAATTTGGCATACTCTAGCGAAACGATCATAACGAATGAGACTTTTACCTTATTTATCCCTTTTTTGTTAAACAAATTCCATGAAGGTTCGATAAATGGATTGTAAGGCTTACGAAAAAATTCTAATTTAGAACTTTTGGACAAGGATGTTCAATTGGTTCAAAACACATGGAGGTCATGAAACATGAGAATTAACCACAATATCGCAGCACTTAACACACTGAACCGTTTATCTGCAAACAATGGAGCAGGGCAAAAGAACATGGAGAAGCTTTCTTCTGGTCTTAAAATTAACCGTGCGGGAGATGATGCAGCAGGTCTAGCAATCTCTGAAAAAATGCGTGGTCAGATCCGTGGATTAGAAATGGCGACGAAAAATGCTCAAGACGGTATCTCTCTTATTCAAACAGCTGAGGGTGCATTGACTGAAACTCACTCAATCCTTCAACGTGTACGTGAACTCGTCGTACAAGCTGGAAACACTGGTACACAAGATGAAACAGACCTTGGTGCAATTCAAGAGGAAATTGATGCACTAGTTCAGGAAATTGGGAACGGTACAGATAAGAACGGTATTTCTGACCGTACTGAATTCAACGGAAAGAAACTTCTTGATGGAACTTTTGCTGCTGAGCCAGAAGGCGGAGAACCGAAGAAACTAACTTTCCAAATTGGAGCTAACGGTGCGCAGCAATTGTCAGTTCATATTGAAGCAATGTCTGCTGATAAACTTGGAGTTGAGGATAAAACTGTTTCTACGATTAAAGTAACTGATTTTGCCGAAATTGCAGCAGATGAAGAAGGTGGATTTAACGATCAATTAGCAATTATTGATGGAGCGATCAAACAAGTTTCAGACCAGCGTTCTAAACTTGGTGCCGTCCAAAACCGCCTAGAGCACACAATCAACAACCTTGGTGCTTCTGCTGAAAACTTAACAGCTGCTGAGTCTCGTATTCGTGACGTTGACATGGCGAAAGAAATGAGTGAGTTCACAAAGAACAACATTCTTTCTCAAGCGTCTCAAGCGATGCTAGCACAAGCCAACCAACAGCCACAAAACGTACTTCAATTATTACGTTAATCAAAAAGCCCCATTAAGGGGCTTTCAGACCGTAGACAAACCCCACCTTTACTTCAAGTAAAAGTGGGGTTTTCACATTTTTTTGATAAAAACATCA